>JAGQRL010000008.1 GCA_020425485.1 Rhodospirillaceae bacterium | reverse complement strand
GCCGATGCGCTGCCGCTGCTGCCCACGGCACCGGCCATTCTGGCCCGGCGGGGGATCGGCCCGTGCCGGCCGTAGTGCAGCCCGATACGCCGCCGCAGGCGCCGCTGCCGGGTCCGGCCGCTGTAGGCGGGCCAACGCAGACACGCGACGCAGCGGAAACGCCGCACCGCCGGCCCCGGCCGCCGGGCGTTGTGGCGGGGGTGGTGGTGGCGCTGCTGGGGATCGCCGCGACCCTTGCCTGGCTGCACCTGGTGCCGGCGCGCTATGCCGCCTGGATGGTGGTGGCGCCGGCCGCGACGCTGCCCACGGGGGCCGATGGCGACACGGCCGGGCGCGCGCTCAGCCTCGCCGCCGTCCTTGCCGGCGGCGACGACGCCGATGTGACGGACTTTCAGCGCTTCCTCCAGCTCCTCACCTCCGTGGAGGTGGCCGGGCGCCTCGCCGACGCGCGGCCGGATCTGGTGCAAGGGCTGTTCGACGACCAGTGGGATGCGGCGGCGGACGCCTGGCATCCGCCGCAAGGCTGGTCCGCCCGGCTGGTGGCGGCACTGCGCCATTGGTTCGGCGCGCCGGACTGGCAGCCGCCGGACGCCGAAGACCTGGCGGAGCGGCTGGACCGCGATCTGGTGGTGGAGCGGGTGGGGGCCACCGCCATGCGCCGGATCTCGCTCGCCCACGCCGACCGGGAGGTGGCGCTGGAGGTGCTGGCGGCCCTGCATGCCGCGGCCAACGATGTGGTGCGCGGCCAGGCCGCGCGCGGTGCCGCCGATCGCATCGCCTTCCTCAACCGCCAGCTCACCGAAATGCCGCTGGCCGCCGAACAGCGGGCGGCACTGGCCCGCCTGCTCGACCAGCAGGAGGTGCAGATCATGCTGACCGCCGCCGGCGGCCCCTATGCCGCCGACCTGGTGGAACGGCCCTCGGCCCTCGACCGCCCCACCGTTCCCAACCCGCTGCTGGTGCTGGCGGCCGGGCTCGCGGTGTCGCTGGTCGCCGGGATCGCCGTGGCCGGATTGCTGCGCGGCCGCCGGTGATCCCCGTCAGCGTCCTGGTGATGACACGCGACGAGCGCGCCGTGATCGCCCGCTGCCTCAACAGTGCTGCGGCGTTCGACGAGGTGATCGTCGTCGATTCGGCGAGCACCGACGGCACCCAGGAGATCGCGGCCGCGGCCGGTGCCCGCGTGGTGGCCTATGCCTGGAACGGCCGCTACCCCAAGAAGCACGAGTGGAGCGTCGCCCAGGCCGGGGCGCGCCACCCCTGGCAGCTCCACCTCGATGCCGACGAGGAAATCACCCCCGCCCTGGCCGAGGAGGTGGCCCGGCTGATGGCGGCGGGGCCGCGCTGTGCCGGCTACTTCATCACCGGCCGGCCGATCTGGCAGGGCCATCGCCTGCGTTTCGGCACGCCCAACCGCAAGCTGGTGCTGTTCGACAGCCGGCGGGTGCACTACCCGCATCCCGACGACCTGGCGCCGGGCGTGAGCTGGGAAATGGAAATGCACTACCAGCCGATGGTGGACGGGCCGGTGGGGCGGCTGCGCCAGCCCATGCTGCACCACCTGGAAAAGCCGGTGGCCGCCCTGGTGCGCCGGCACCTGTTCTATGCCCGCTGGGAAGCCCATGTGCGGCTGAACGGCGAGCGCGCCCGGCTGGACCGCTCGGACCGGCCGCTGCGCCGCCGCCTCAAGGCCGTGCTGCGGGAAGCTCCGCTGACCCCCTGGCTGGTGGCGGCGGTGGATCTGGTGGGGCGGCTGGGCGTGCTGGATGGCCCGCCCGGCTGGCAGCGCGCCCGCCTGCGCATCGCCTACTACCGCTGGATCGGCCGGCTGGTGCGGCGGGCGCGGCGGCGCGGCCTTAGCGGGCAAAGCGCAGGCGCGCCCACAGGGCGGGAGCCAGCCGGCGCAGATGCCACGACAGCGTCTGCACCGTCCACACCCCGGCCGTAGCGGGCCAGGGCACGCCGCGCTGCCGGCGCACCCGCCACTGCTCGTCGCGGCCCAGCCGGGCGTGATGGGCGGAGAATCCGGCCGGAGCACAGCGGCAGATAGGAAAATCGGCCAGAACTACAGTGGCCGCGCGCCGCCAGGCATCCCACACGAAGGCGTAGTCTGCGGCGACCTGGAATGCAGGGTCGTGGCACTGCCCGGCCACCAGGTCGCGGCGGAAGACGATCGCCGGATGGTGAGTCGGCAGCCCGCGCCACAGGCTGGCCGGCGCCCGGCACGGCTTGGCCCGAACGCCGCCGGCGGTATCCTCCAGCGCCGGGCCGAACACCATGTCGGGCTGCCCGGCCAGCACCGCAGCGAGTCGGGAAAGCGTGTCGGGGCCGGCGATTCGATCCCCGGCGCCGAGGAACAGCACATGCCCGCCGGTAGCCCGCGCCAACCCGCGGTCCATCGCCTGGTAGAGCCCGTCATCGGCGGCGGACAGCACCGCCGGCGCCGGATCCCGCAGGCCGGCCAGCAGCGCCAGAGAGCCGTCGTCGGAGGCGCCATCCTGGACAATCCACTCCACTCCAGCGGGTGCATTTTTCAGGCTGGCATGGGTGTCCGCCAGGGCTGCTGCGGCATTGCGCACAGGGGTGACGACGGACAGCCACATGGCATAGATTCCTCTAGGTGGTACGCGGCAGACCCGCCAAACCGGCCCTTTGCAAAACGGATGACGGCAATATTAGTTTTGCATAGCAGCAATTTTGACCGCAAACATCGAATGAAATCATATAGATAGGGAATGGTTCAGGGGTTTCTCCATGAGAAGTCTAGGGATTTAGGATTGATTTCTTCCCTAAGCAGCGTTACATTGAACTCTGCCCATATGTGGAACCCCTCCGGCGTACCAGCCGGCTCCAGGTCATCGCCCACCCTCACGGGTTGACGCCGCCCCGGTCCCGGCAAGCGACTGGAAGGACTGCTTCGGAGACCGGCAATGAACAAGGGTATCCAGAAACCGACACTCGACGTGGTGGGTTTCGCCGACGTCGAGCCCGTCTCCGCAGGTGACGAAGCTCAGTATTTCGACCAGAGCCTGCGGGAAGCGCAAAGGGCCGTAACACGGGTCTTGGCCTCGCGGATTGCGGCCAAGGGCGTCTCGATCGGCCATTGGTATTTCCTCCTGGCTCTATGGCAGGAAGAGGGGCTCACCCAGCGTGATCTGAGCGGCCGCGTTGGCATGATGGAGCCGACGACCGTGACTGCACTGAGCGGCATGGAAAAGCAGGGGCTGGTGCGCCGCGTGCGCAACAGTGAAGACCGTCGGAAGGTCAATGTCTACCTGACCGACCGCGGGCGTGCCCTGCGGGACCAGCTGCTGCCGACGGCGGCCGAGGTGGAAGGCATGGCGCTCGCCGGCTTCTCCGCCGAAGACTCCGCGAAGCTGCGGACGTTGCTCCGTCGAGTGACCGACAACCTGATGGCCGCGTAGGCCATCTGGAGGCACGAGCCGGGCGGTCCTGCCGCCCGGCCGCGCACTGAAATCTCCCCCAAAATCTAGTTGAACGCCGCCAGCACCGGCAGATCGGCCAGCAGCACCTCTGCGCCGTCCGCACCGGCTGTCAGGCCGATGCCGGCTTGGTCGTGCACCACCGCACCATCGCGGGGGCCAAGCGCAACGCCGTCTGCCTTCAGCGTGCCGTTGGCCACCACCAGATAGCCCAGCCCGCCGTGGACGAGCCGATGGTCGAGCCGTTGGCCGGGGGCCAGGAGGGCGCCGAACAGCGTGGCGTCCTGCAGGATGGGCACGGCACCAGCACCCTGCATCTCGTCGGATCCCGAGGCCAGCGGCACCAGCAGCCCCGCCCGCTCGGCGGTGGGGAAGGCCCGCTGTTCCCAGCGCGGCGCAATGCCGGATTTGGCCGGCACGATCCAGATCTGGAACAAGGTGGTGTCTTCCGGCTCGCGGTTGAATTCCGCGTGCAGGATGCCCTTGCCGGCGCTCATCACCTGGATGTCGCCGGCTGCGGTACGGCCGTGGTTGCCCAGGTGGTCCTGGTGGGTAACCGCACCCTGGCGGACATAGGTGATGATCTCCATGTCCCGGTGCGGGTGCATGGGGAAGCCGCTGTCCGGCGCGATGGTGTCGTCGTTCCACACCCTGAGCGGGCCGACACCCATGCGCCCGGGGTCGTAGTAGTCGGCAAAGCTGAAATGGTGATGGGCATCGAGCCAGCCATGGTTGGCGTGACCCAGCCCGGCGAAGGGACGTGGCGTGATCATGCAGCGGTCCTCCACGGTTCAGCCGGCAGCCGCGCACGGTCGTGCGGCGCCGTCAGGTCGATTTCGGGACCCTTGGGAACGATCCCGGTGGGATTGATGCCCGCGTGGCTGGCGTAGTAGTGCCGCTTGATGTGGTCGAGGTTCACCGTCTCGGCCACGCCGGGCACCTGGTACAGCTCACGCAGGTAGTTCGACAGCGCCGGGTAGTCGGCGATGCGGCGCTTGTTGGTCTTGAAGTGGCCGACATAGACGGGGTCGAAGCGCACCAGCGTGGGAAACAGCCGCCAGTCGGCCTCCGTCAGCCGCTCGCCTGCCAGATAGCGGCGGCCCGACAGCAGCACCTCCAGCGCATCGAGCGTGGCGAACAGCGCGTCGAACGCCTCCTCATAGGCCGCCTGGGTGGTGGCGAACCCGGACTTGTAGACGCCGTTGTTGACGGTGTCGTAGACGCGCGCGTTCACCGCATCGATCTCCGCCCGCAGAGGTGCCGGGTAGAAGTCCACCGAGGCATCGCCGCAGGCATCGAAGGCGCTGTTGAGCATGCGGATGATGTCCGCACTCTCGTTGCTGACGATGGTGGCCTGTTCCGTGTCCCACAGCACCGGCACGGTGACGCGGCCGGTGTAGGCGGGATCGGCCAGGGTGTAGACCTCGTGCAGCTTGGCCGTGCCGTTTACCTGGTCCGGCGTGGCGCCGGGGCTGTCGGCGAACACCCAGCCGTCGTCCCCCATCAGCGGATCCACCACCGACACGCCGATGGCGCCCTGAAGCCGCTTCAGCGCCCGGAAGATCAGCGTGCGGTGGGCCCACGGGCAGGCGAGCGAGACATAGAGGTGGTAGCGCCCCGGCTCGGCCTTGAAACCGCCCACTCCGGTGGGGCCGGCGGAGCCGTCGGCCGTGACCCAGTTGCGGAACTGGCTGTCCTTGCGGACGAAGCGGCCGCTGCTGGATGCGGTGACGAGCTGGCCTGCCTGCCAGGTGCCGTTGACCAGTTGGCCCATGCCGCTTTCCCCCTGTCGTTGCGCGTTCTCGGCCAGATGGGTATGAACAGCCGAGTGCAAAATCCCGTCAATCGGGAACGAATTGTTGCGCATGGAAGGATAATGCCGTGGACCGCTTTGGCGACATGCTGGCCTTCACCCGGGTGGTGGAGGCCAAGACCTTCACCGCCGCGGCCGATCGCCTGGGCTGGTCCAAATCGGTGGTCAGCCGGCGCATCGCGGAGCTGGAAGACCGGTTGGGCGTGCGCCTGCTCAACCGCTCCACACGGCGGCTCAGCCTGACGGAGCCGGGGCGCGCCTACTACGACCGCTGTGCCAGCATCCTCAGCCAGATCGAGGAGACGGAGGCCGCCGTTTCCTCCCTCAACATGGAGCCGCGCGGCCTCTTGCGCATCAACGCCCCGCACAGCTTCACCCTGCGCCACCTGTCCGGCGTGTTCGCCCAGTTCCTCCAGCGCTATCCCGAGGTGTCCATCGATCTGGCGCTCAACGACCGGGTGGTCGACCTGATCGACGAGGGGTTCGACGTCGCCGTGCGCATCGGCGTGCTGCAGGACAGTGTGCTGATCAGCCGCCGGCTGGCACCGCTGCGCCGGGTGCTGTGCGCCAGCCCGGACTATCTCGCCCGCCACGGCGTGCCGGCGACGCCCGACGCCCTGGCCGACCACGAGGTGCACGTCTACACCAACGCCGCGCAGCCGGGCCAGGTGCGCATCCGCCGGCCCGACGGCCGCATGGCCACGGTGCGGCTGAACGGGCGGCTGCGCGCCAACAACGGCGATCTGCTGGTGCAGGTGGCCGCCCAGGGCGTCGGCATCGTGCTCAGCCCGACCTTCCTGGTGGCCGGCGACATTGAGTCGGGCGCGCTGATACAGGTGCTGGCCGACCACGAGGTGGAGGACCAGGGGGCGATCTACGCCGTCTACCCCCACAACCGGCACCTCAGCGCCAAGGTGCGGGCGCTTGTGGATTTCCTCGCCGGCCGCTTCTGCCCCGATCCGCCGTGGGACCGCCTGATCGATGCGGCGGCAGGCGGGAGCGAGGGCGAGGCGCCGGCACAGCAACACGAGCATCTCTGACGGCGGAAGGCCGCGGCGCAGTCAGGCCGTTGCGGTCAGACTGGGCGCAGGTGCACCGGGCTTGCCGGCGCGCTGGGCTGCTTGTGCCGCCAATCGTCGATCGCCAGGAAGCGTTCGCAGTCGGGCGGCGGCATCGGCCGGGCGAACACGTAGCCCTGGCAAAGCTGGCAGCCGGCGGATTTCAGCGCTTCCACGTCGGCGGGGGTTTCCGCCCCCTCGGCGATCACCTCCAGGCCCAGCGAGTGGGCGAGGTCCACCACCGACTGCACGAGGACGCTGCTGCCGCGGTTGGTGAGGATATCGGCCACGAAGCTGCGGTCGATCTTCAGGATGTCGAAGGGGAAGCGGTGCAGCCGGCTCAAGGAGGAATAGCCGGTGCCGAAATCGTCGATCGACAGCCGCACGCCCAGGGCCTTGATCTGCGACAGCAGCTCGAACACCGAGGCGCGCTGCTCCATCAGCAGGGATTCGGTCACTTCCAGGTGCAGCCGGCTGGGCGGCAGGCCGCTGCGCTCCAGCGCGGTGTGCACCATTTCCGGCAGGCCGGGCTCGTCGAGCTGGCGGCGCGAGACGTTGACGCTGATGAACAGGTCCTTGTGGCGCTCGTCCAGGGCGGAGAGCCGGGTGATCTGCTTGGTGGCCTCGTGGATCGCCCACGCCCCCATTTCCACGATCAGGCCGAGCTGTTCGCACAGCGAGATGAACTGGTAGGGCGGGATCAGCCCGCGGTCGGGGTTGCGCCAGCGGATCAGCGCTTCGAACCCGGCCACCCGCTCCGCCGACAGGTCGATGATCGGCTGATAGAACAGCTCGAACTCGCGGCGGTCGAGCGCGTGGTGCAGGTCGGCTTCCAGGGAAAGCTGGCCGGCCACATAGTCCCCGCGCATCCGCGGATCGTAGGTGTGGATCAGGCCGCGCCCCTGGTCCTTGGCCCGCGCCATGGCGATGTTGGCATCCGACAGGATGGCTTCGGCCCGGCTGTAGCCGGCGGTGCACAGCGCCACCCCGAACGACGCGGTGGGGAAGAACTCCTGGCCAGACAGGATCATCGGCTGTTCCAGCGCCTCGCACAGCCGCTCAGCCACATGCAGGGCGGCCGGCTGGTCGGGCGTGTTGGACGCGTGGATCGTGAACTGGTCGCCGCCGGTGCGCGCCACCAGGGCGCCGGTGCCCGCCGTCATCATCAGGCGCCGGGCCACCGCGATCAGCAGGTCGTCGCCGGCGGACTGGCCGAGGTTGTCGTTGACCATGCGGAAGCCGTCGAGATCGATGGAGATCACCGCCGAGCAGCCGATCTGGCCCTTCTTCACCCGGTCCAGGTCGGCGGCCAGGCGTTCGATCAGCAAGGTGCGGTTGGGCAGGCCGGTGAGGCGGTCGTGGAAGGCATCGCGGGTCAGCCGGGCTTCGGTGTTCTTGGCGTCGGTGATGTCCGCCAGCAGCACCACCAGGCGCACCGGCGACCCGCTGGTGGTCAGGTCGGCGACCGCGCGCACATGCACCCAGGGGGCTTCCGACCCGTCGGAGCGGAGCAGCCGGATCTCGCACTCCGCAGAGGTGTCGGGATCGTTGCAGGCGGCGTCCAGGGTTGCGGTCAGCTTGGCGCGATCTTCCGGCACGGCGGCGGAGATCAGGTCGTCGACACTGCGCACGGAGTGGCGGTCGAGCAGCACACGGGCGTGGTGGGAGGCCCAGACACGGCCATCGTTCATGCGCACGTCGATCACGCCGTCGCGCATGCCGCGCACGATCAGGGAATGGCAGCTACTGACGTCGTGGATCTGGGCGGCATAGTCGTCCACATCGGCCGCCAGCGCCTCGAATTCGGTCAGCACAAGCCCGGAGCGGCGGGCGGTATTGCGCCCTTGCGCCGGTGTCGGATCGGCGGTCAGCGGCCGCATCACCCGGCCCATGCGATCGACGATCGCCTTGCCCAGCCCGTTGCCCACCAGGGCGGCGATCACCACCACCAGCAGCAGGGCGACCACGCCCAGTTCCACCAGCGGCCGTTCCACATGCACCGATGGGGCGATGGGCGGGGCCAGATGCAGCAGCGCCCAGTTGGACTGGCCGCCGATGCCGCGCAGGCCGAAGCCCAGGATCTGGCTGTCGCCGATCTCCACGAACCCCAGCCGCCGGGGGCCGGAACCGGCCGGCGGCAGGCGCCGCACCAGGTCGGCCAGCACCGCGGGGTCGATGTCGGCTGCGACGACGGAGCCGTCATCCTGGCCGGGCGCTGTGGCGCCGGGCATCTGCCAGGCCACCGTCGCCCCGTCCTCCACCAGCAAGGTGGACGGGCAGGGGGCGGGATGGCGGCAGGCCAGCCGGGCCATGGCATCGGGATCGGTCAGGCGGGCGCGCACCACCCCGCCGATGGCGTCGTCGACGGTATAGGTGGGCAGGGCGACGGCGATGGTCAGGGCATCCCCGTCCGCCGCCTCCAATGAGGTCAGGCCGTTCCGGCGCCCCACGGCACCCTGGTACCAGGGCTGCTCGCGCGGATCGGGGCCGGCATCGACAATCTCCCAGAACAGGGGGTTGGCGTGGTCGTCAAGCTGGGCGGTCTCCGCCCAGTCGTCGCTGCCGGAGGTCATCCGAATGGTGCTTTGGAAACCGCCTTCGGCCGCGGCGTCGTTGCGCTCCACCCGTTGGATGCGGCCATCGCGGTCGGCGTATTCCAGGCTGGTGATCCACGGGTTGCTGGTAACCAGCGCAATCAGCAGCCATTGCAGGTCGTCGCCGGTGGCGCCGGCATCGGACCGGGCAGACAGGTATTCGGCAACGCTGTCGGCATAGTGGTGGGCGAAGTTGACCTGTTCGCCGATTTCCTCGGCCGCCTCATCGAGAAAATGCATGGCGGCGCGGTCGTCGAACCGCCGCAGCGTATCGTCGTGGAGCGACAGCAGGGGCCATCCGGCTGCGGCAAACGCCAGAAGCACCAAGAATACCGCGGTAGCGGCAGCGGCCAGTTGGGTCGGAACTCTCAAGCTTGCGCTCCAGCACGTCCGGGCGGTCGAAGGCGGGGCAGCCGCGCTTGCTGCAATACGACCTCAGCGGCGACCTTGCCACGGATTCGTTGGGTTTTGGTAAATCCACCGCGGATATGGGCAGGGCTGCCATGGGCGATTGTGGCAGCGCCCCGGCATTGACGGCGGAGGGGCGGTCGCGCAAGGGAACAGTGTTGACACTGCCGCCCGTTGGCGGCCCAGCGCACAGGGATTGCCATGCCCGATACCGTGGACATCTCGCCGGGTGCCTTGACGCTTCCCCAGCTCCGCGACCTCCATCGCCGGCGCCGCAGCGTCGCTGTGCCGGATACCGCCCGCCAGGCGATCGAAGCCGGGGCCGCAGCGGTGGCCCGCATCGTCGCCCGCGGGGTTAGCGTCTACGGCGTCAACACCGGCTTCGGCAAGCTGGCCCAGCAGCGCATCGGCACCGACCAGCTCGAACGCCTGCAGCGCAATCTGGTGCTGTCCCATGCCACCGGCACCGGGCCGCTGCTGGAGGACGACGTGGTGCGGCTGGTGCTGGTGCTGAAGATCGCCAGCCTGGCGCGCGGCCATTCCGGCGTGCGCCCGGAGGTGCTGGCGGCGCTGGCCAAGCTGCTGGCGCGCGACGCCTTGCCCTGCGTGCCCGCCCAGGGCTCGGTGGGGGCTTCCGGCGATCTGGCGCCCCTGGCCCACGTCACGGCCGCGCTGATGGGGGAGGGCGAGATCCGCCTGAAGGGCCGGCGCTGGCCGGCGGCCGATGCCTTGCGCCAGGTTGGCCTGGCACCGCTGGCGCTGGGGCCGAAGGAAGGGCTGGCGCTGCTCAACGGCACCCAGGTGTCGACCGCCCTGGCGCTCGCCGGGCTGTTTGCGGTGGAGGATGCCTTCGCCGCGGCGGTGGCGGCGGGCTCGCTGTCGGTCGATGCCTCGCGCGGCAGCGACACGCCGTTCGATGCGCGGATCCACGCGCTGCGCGGCCATCCCGGCCAGCGCGACGTGGCGACCGTTTACCGCAGGTTGACCAAGGACAGCCCGATCCGCGCCAGCCATGTGGACTGCGACAAGGTGCAGGACCCCTACAGCCTGCGCTGCCAGCCCCAGGTGATGGGGGCGTGCCTGGACCAGATCCGCTACGCCGCCGGCGTGCTGGAGCGCGAAGCCAACGCGGTGTCCGACAATCCGCTGGTGTTCCCCGATACCGACGACGTGCTGTCCGGCGGCAACTTCCACGCCGAGCCGGTGGCGCTGGCGGCCGATGCCCTGGCGGTGGCGGTGGCCGAGGTGGGCTCGCTGTCGGAACGCCGCATCGCCATGCTGGTGGACCCCACCCTGTCGCGCCTGCCGCCCTTCCTGGTGGCCGATCCGGGGATCAATTCCGGCTTCATGATCGCCCATGTGACGGCCGCGGCGCTGGTGAGCGAAACCAAGCAGATGGCCTTCCCGGCGAGCGTGGACAGCATCCCCACCTCGGCCAACCAGGAAGACCATGTGAGCATGGCCACCCATGGGGCGCGGCGGCTGGGGGCCATGGCGGAGAACGTGGCCGGCGTGGTGGCCATCGAGCTGCTGGCGGCGGCCCAGGGCATCGAGTTCCAGCGGCCGCTCGCCTCCTCCCCACCCATGGAGGAGCTGATGGCGCTGATCCGCGCCAAGGTGGCGCCGTGGGGCGAGGACCGCTACTTCGCGCCGGACATCGCGGCCATCAAGACGATGGTGCGGGCGGGGGCACTACGCCGCTTCACCGAGGGGCTGCTGCCGAGCGACGGGCCGGGCTTCCCCGATCCCTGAGCGACCTCAGGGCGTGCCGGCAACAGCGCTGTGCGGCCGGGCGCGCGGGTGGCCGGCCACCACCGTGCTGACCAGCGGGTTGAAGCCGATGCGGTAGGGCAGTTCCGCCAGATCGCCCACCCGCCAGATGGCGAAATCGGCCACCAGGCCGGGGGCGAGGCGGCCGCAATCGTCTTCCAGCCCCAGCGCCCGCGCGGCCACGCAGGTCACCCCGCGCATCACCTCCGTGGCCGTCATGCGGAACAGCACGCAGGCCATGTTCATGGCGGTGAGGAGCGAGAACAGGGGCGAGCTGCCGGGGTTGCAGTCGGTCGCCACGGCCATCGGCACACCGTGTTCGCGGAACGCCGCGATGGGCGGCACCCGCGTGTCGCGCAGGCAGTAGAAGGCGCCCGGCAGCATCACCGCCACGGTGCCGGCCCCAGCCATGGCGGCGACACCGGCCGGGCTGGTGTGTTCCAGGTGGTCGGCCGAGAGCGCTCCGAACTGGGCGGCCAGGGCGGCTCCCCCCTGGTCGGTGATCTGGTCGGCGTGCAGGCGCACCGGCAGGCCGAAGCGGGACGCCGCCTCGAACACCCGGGCCACCTGGGCGGGCGTGAAGGCGATGCGCTCCACGAAGGCATCCACGCAATCCGCCAACCCCTCTTCGGCGATCAGCGGCAGCATCTCGTAGCAGATGCGGGCCACGTACTCGTCCGCCCGCTCGGCATATTCCGGCGGCACCGCATGGGCGCCGAGGAAGCTGCGGCGCAGGCGAATGCCGGCGGTTTCCGCCGCTTGGCCGGCGGCCCGCAGCATTGCCGTTTCCGCCGCGGTGGTGAGCCCGTAGCCGGACTTGATCTCCACCGTCGTCACGCCTTCGGCCATCAGCGCTGCCAGCCGCGGCGCTGCCAGCCGGGCCAACTCGTCGACGCTGGCAGCCCGCGTTGCGGTGACGGTGGAGAGGATGCCGCCGCCCGCCCGGGCGATTTCCTCGTAGCTGGCGCCGGCCATGCGCAGGGCGAACTCCCGCGCCCGGTCGCCGGCATGCACGAGGTGGGTGTGGCAGTCGATCAGGCCGGGGGTCAGCCAGGCCCCGTTGAGGTCGTGGACGGTACGGGCAAGCGTGTTGGGCTCGGCCCTGAGGTCGGAGCGGGCACCGACCCAGGCGACCCGGCCGTTGCCCACCGCCACCGCCCCATCGGCAATGGCGCCAAGCCCGTCGCCGTTCATGGTGGCCAGCGAGCCGTTGAGCCACAGTGCATCCCACATGGTCCATCCCCCTCTTGAGGGACGCCGGTGCGCGCGGCCCTCGGTTCCGTCCCCTCCGGCGGATGGCTATGGTGCCGCGGTCAGCGGAACAGTGCGAGAGGCTAGAATGCCCGTTCTTCAGGCTCCCCGCGCATGGCTGCCCCAGGGCTGGGCCGGCGACGTGCGCATCGAGATCGACGATCAGGGCTGGATCACCGAAGTGGCCCCCGAAACGCCGGACGACGGAGCGCAGCACATGGTGGGTGCGGTGGTGCCCGGCATGGCCAACCTGCACAGCCACGCCTTCCAGCGCGCCATGGCCGGGTTGACCGAACGGGCCGTCGGGCCGCGCGAGGATTTCTGGAGCTGGCGCGGCACCATGCACCGCTTTGCCGCCGCCCTGGTGCCCGACCAGGTGGAGGCGATCGCCGCCCAGCTCTATGTGGAGATGGTGAAGGCCGGCTACACGGGCGTCGCGGAATTCCACTACCTGCACCACGGGCCGGGCGGCCGGCGCTACGACGCGCTGGAGGAGCTGTCGCTGCGCGTGGTGGCGGCGGCCCGCGCGGTCGGCCTGGCGATCACCCATCTGCCGGTGCTCTACCAGCGCGACGGCTTCACCTCCGAGCCGCCGCGCGATGGGCCGCTGGCCCGCTTCGCCAGCTCGGCCGACGAGGTGCTGCAAATCGGCGCAGGCGTCGCCTCTGCCCATGCCGGCGATCCCGACGTGGCGGTGGGGCTGGCCATCCATTCTCTGCGCGCCGTGCCGGAAGCGGCGATGCACGATGCGCTGGCGGGCCTGGCGGCCCTCAACCCCTCGGCTCCGGTGCACATCCATGTGGCCGAGCAGGTGAAGGAGGTGGAGGACTGCCTGGCCACCCTGGGCGCCCGGCCGGTCGCCTGGCTGCTCGACCATGCGGAGGTGGACGGGCGCTGGTGCCTGGTGCACGCCACCCATATGGATGCCGGCGAGGTGGAGGGCATGGCCGCCACCGGTGCGGTGGCCGGGCTGTGTCCCGCCACGGAAGCCAATCTCGGCGACGGGCTGTTCGCCCTGCCGGACTATCTGGCGGCCGGCGGCACCTTCGGCATCGG
>JAGQRL010000155.1 GCA_020425485.1 Rhodospirillaceae bacterium | reverse complement strand
CGGGGCACCGAGGACGAGGTGGCGTGGGCGCAGCGGGCCACCTTCATCTCCCGCGTGATCGAAGGCATGCACGTGCTGCCCGGCGACCCGGAGTTTCCCGGCGATGACTGGCGGCAGCGCTTCCCCGATCTGGTGGAAGCCGCGGCGGCGCGCTACGTGGCCGATCCGTGGTCGGAAACGGGGCCATTCACCAGCGCCTATGCCGGCCAGGGCTGGGTGGGCCAGATCCTGCTGCTCCTGTCGTTCGAGTGCGGCAACTACGAATACTGAGGCTGCTCGGGTCCGGCGACCGGGAGCGACGCCGCCAGGGGCGGCCAGACTGCGGTCAGCCGGCCATCTGCACCAGGGCGATGCCGAGGCCGGCGGCCACGCCCAGCACCACCACCTGACCGGCCAACACCACAAGGGCGCGGCCCGACCGGGTGGCGCGGCCCAGCGCCAGTGCCGCCACCACGGCCAGTGAGCCGGCGGCAAGCGCGCCGAACACCGGCCCCGCCGCCACGGCCACCAGGCCGGCAGACCCGGCGATGGCGGCCCCGGAGGCTCCGGCGTCTCCCGCCAGCCGCTGCACCGCCCGCGCACTCATCCAGCCGACCGCGCCGGCCCCCAGGGCCAGCCCGGCGATCAGGCCCAGCGCCACCGTGGGCCACACAGAGGCGGGCGGCTGCGGGCTGAGTGCTGCGACGGCGCCGCCCAGCATCACCGCGGGCACGGCGGCGGCCGCCAGGGCGAAGGCGACGGCGACGATGATGGTGGCGCGGGCCATGCCGAGGCTCAGCCCGCCGCGGGACACCAGGCGTTCGCCGGTGAACCAGGCGAACCACACGCCGATCAGGGCAGCCACGGGGGCCACGGCGAACACCGGTGCTCCCGCCGAAACGCCCAGCGCCAGGGGGGCGGCGAACCCGGCGAAGCCGGCGGTGAGCACGCCGTGGCGCTCCATACCCGGTCGCGGCGAGGCGGACGGTGCGCCGAAACCGAGGCGGGCGAGAACGGCGAGCAAGGCCGCGGCGGCCACGGCGGCCCCGCCATAGGCGAGCGGCAGCATAAGGGAAGCCTCGGGGTCCGTCGGCAAACCGCCGGCCAGCAGCATCAGGCCCAGCGCCGGGGCTGCCGGTGCCGGAATGCCGATGGCCGCGGCGACGACGACCAGCCCGAACACCGCCGCCACCGCCCAGGTGAGGTCGGCCATCGTCGTCGCGCCCTCGGCCAGGGCCTGGGCCAGCAGGCCGGCCTCCGGCGGCGGCGCCAGCAGCACCGGCACCAGGGCCAGTGCGGCCACGGCCGGTCCGGCCAGCCAGGCACGGCCGATCCCGGCGGCGCGCAGCAGCCCGGCGGCGATGCCGCCTTCGGCCGCACCGAGGGCAAGCCCGGCCAAGAGGGCGAGGAGGAAGAGCAGATCTGCGGAGGGGCCGACGACGGACATGGTCTCAGTGCTTACACCGAAGGGGTCGACAGTCTAGAGCACGGTCCGGTCGGAGGCGACCGCGTCTGGCCGGGCGTCGTGCTCTAGGTATTTGAACTTGCGGGCGCTGTCCGGCCTGAGGGATCGCAAAGCGATTCCATCCGGCCGGATAGCGCTCTAGGGTTCTTCGTCCATCCAAGCGGCCGATGAATTCGCGGCCTTGGGGCCAAGAGGCGCGACGGTTCCATGATCCCCCACATGCAGAGCCTGCTTGGCCGCATCGAAGCCGGCACGATCGGCGAGGCCGAGGTGTATGCCCTGGAACGGGCCGCCGCCGTGCGCCACGAACGCATGCCACCTGGAGCCCTGTTCTGCCCGGTCTGTCAACAGGCGGCGGTGCGCTTCCTGCCGTTTGGCCTGGCCGGACGGCGCCAGGCCTGCTGCCCGCGCTGCGGCTCGCTGGAGCGCCATCGCTTCCTGTGGTGGGTGCTGGGCCGCCACACCGACCTGCTGGCCCGCCGCCACCGGGTGCTGCACACAGCACCCGAACCGTGCCTGAGGGCGCGGATCTCCACCCTTCCCGGCGTCGACTACCTGTCGGTCGACCGCTACGACCCGGCCGCCGACATCCAGGCGCCGCTGGACCGCCTGCCGCTGGACGACGCCAGCCGCGACGTGGTGCTGACCAGCCACGTGCTGGAACACTTGCGCGACGACCGGGCGGCACTCCGCGAACTGGCGCGGGTGCTGCGCCCCGGCGGCTGGATGGCGGTGATGGTGCCCTACGATCCCGCCCTGCCGGCGACGCTGGAGGACCCGGACCTCGACGATCCGGCCGAACGCCTGCGCCGCTTCGGCCATCCCTACCATTTCCGCATCTACGGGGCGGACCTGCCGCAGCGCATCGCCGCAGCCGGCTTTGCCGTGCGCGTGCTGGACAGCCGCCAGGTGCTGAGCGGCCATCGCCGCCGCCGCTTCCGCATCAACCGCAACCACGTGCTGATGTGCACGCGGCTGGCCGCAGGGTGAGGCCGGCGTGCTGAAGTTCGTCTTCCACCGCCTCGTGGGCGCCGTGCTGACACTGGCGGCGGCATCGGTGCTGATCTTCGTGGTGCTGGAGGTACTGCCGGGCGACCCGGCACTGGTGATGCTGGGCGAAGGGGCGCGGCCCGATACCCTGGCGGCCCTGCGCACCGAGATGGGGCTGGACCAGCCGGCGGTGGTGCGCTTCTTCGCCTGGATCGGCGGGCTATTTGCGGGCGATCTCGGGCTCAGCCACACCTACGGCACGCCGGTGCTGGACATGCTCGCCGAGCGCTGCCTGGTCACCCTGCCGCTGGCCGGTTTCGCACTGCTGCTGGCGCTGCCGGTGGGGGTGGGGCTGGGCACGCTGGCCGCCGCCCTGCGCGGCCGCCTGCCCGATCACCTGCTGATGGTGCTGGGCCATCTCGGCCTGGCGCTGCCCAGCTTCTGGATCGGCATCCTGCTGATCATGACCTTTCCGGTGTCGCTCAACCTCGGCTCCGCCGGCGGCTTTCCCGGCTGGCAGGCCGGTGCCGGGCTGGCGCTGGCGGCCCTGGTGCTGCCAGCCCTCGCCCTGGCGGTGCCGGAGGCGGCGATCCTGGCGCGGGTGACGCGCGGTGCCGTGCTGGAAACCCTGGGGGCGGACTTCGTGCGGGTGGCCCGGGCCAAGGGGCTGAGCCGCGGCCGGGTGATTCGCCGCCACGTGATCGGCCATGCCGCCCTGCCGGTGGTGACCATCGCCGGCTTGCAGTTCGGCGTGCTGATGGCCGGTGCCATCCTGGTGGAACGGGTGTTCGCCATCGCCGGCCTTGGCGATCTGCTGTTCAACGCGGCCGGCGATCGCGACCTGCCGGTGATCAAGGGCACCGTGCTGCTGATCTGCGGCGTGGTGATCGCCGCCAACCTGCTGGTCGACGTGATCCACGCCTCGCTGGACCCGCGGCCGCGGAGTGCCGCGTCGTGACCCGGCTGCGGGCCACCCTGCCCACCCGGACCCTACGCCCCGGCGAGGTGCAGATCGCCGTGGGCGGCGCGCTGGTGGGCGTGGTGGCCCTGCTGGCGCTGGTTGCGGTGGTGTGGACGCCCTACGACCCGTCGGGCCTCAACGTGCCGGAACGGCTGCAGGGGCCTAGCCTGGGCCACTGGCTGGGCACCGACTACCTGGGCCGCGACACCATGAGCATGGTGATGTCCGGCGGCTCCAGCAGCCTCGGCACCGCGGTGTCGGCCGTGCTGCTGGGCACCCTGGCCGGCGTGCCGGTGGGCCTGGCGGCGGCCATGGGCGGCCATTGGACCGACACGCTGTGCCGCGGCGCCATCGATCTGGTGTTCGCCTTCCCGGTGGTGCTGACGGGGCTGGTGCTGCTGGCGCTGTACGGTCCGGGCTCGATCAACGCCGTGGTGGCGATCGCGGTGTTCGATGCCTCGGTGCTGGCCCGCGTCACCCGCAATGCCGCCCGCGGCGTGCTGGCGCAGGACTATGTGCGGGCGGCCCGCGCCATCGGCCGCGGCCCCGTGGGGCTGGCCTGGCTGCA
>JAGQRL010000154.1 GCA_020425485.1 Rhodospirillaceae bacterium | reverse complement strand
CGATCTCGTCCAGGATCACCAGCGAGCGCTCGCTGGCCTGGTTCAGGATGGTGGCGGTTTCCACCATCTCCACCATGAAGGTGGAGCGCCCGCGCGCCAGGTCGTCGGCGGCACCGACGCGGCTGAACAGCCGGTCCACCACACCGATGCGGGCTGCCGCCGCCGGCACGTAGCTGCCCATCTGGGCGATCAGCGCGATCAGCGCGTTCTGGCGCAGGAAGGTGGACTTGCCGGCCATGTTGGGTCCGGTGAGCAGCCACAGCCGCCGGCCGGGCGAAAGATCGCAGTCATTGGCCACGAAGGGGGCGGCACCGGCCGCCTGCAAGGCCGCTTCCACCACCGGATGGCGGCCGCCCTTCACCTCGAAGCTGGCATCGTCGGTAACCACCGGCCGGCACCAGGCGCGGTCCACCGCCAGGTCGGCCAGCCCGGCGGCGACATCCAGCAGCGACAGGGCGGAGGCCGCCAGGGCGACGCCATCGGCCTCGCCCGTCACCTGCGCCACCAGCTCGGCGAACAGCTCCAGTTCCAGTGCCAGCGCGCGGTCGCCCGCTTCCGCCATGCGGCGTTCCAGCTCCGCCAGTTCCACGGTGCCGAAGCGCACCGAGCTGGCCAGCGTCTGGCGATGCACGAAAATGTCGCCATGGGGGGAAGCCGCCAGCTTGTCGGCATGCGCCGGCGTCACCTCCACATGGAAGCCCAGCACGTTGTTGTGCTTCACCTTCAGGCTGGCGATGCCGGTGTCGGCGGCGTAGCGGGCCTGCAGGGCGGCCACCATGCGGCGGCCTTCGTCGCGCAGGGCCCGCTGCTCGTCGAGTGCCGGGGCGAAGCCGGCGGCGATGAAACCGCCGTCGCGCGCCGCCAGGGGCAGCTCCGCCGCCAGGGCCGCCGCCAACCGGTCGATCAGCCTTGCATGCTCGCCCAGATCGCCGTGGGCTGCGGCCACCAGCTCGGGCGGCGGCGCCAGGCTGGGGCGCGCCAGCAGGCCACTGACCTGCTGGGCGACGGCAAGGCCGTCGCGCACCGCGGCCAGATCGCGCGGGCCGCCGCGGCCGAGCGACAGGCGCGACAGCGCGCGTTCCAGGTCGGGGGCTCCGCGCAGGGCCGTGCGCAGATCGCCGCGCAATCCTTCGTCGCCGGCCAGGAACTGCACGCCATCGAGCCGCCGGTCGATCGCCGCAGGATCGGTGAGCGGAGCCGACAGCCAGGCTGCCAGCCGCCGTGCCCCGGCGCCGGTGACCGTGCGGTCGATGGTGGCCAGCAGGCTGCCGGCGCGCTCCCCCGTCAGCGTGCGCGTCAGTTCCAGGTTGCGCCGGGTGGCGGTGTCCACCTCCAGGATGGCGCCGTCGGCCTGCCTTCGGGGTGGCGCCAGGCGCGGCATGCGGCCCTTCTGGGTGAGGTCGATATAGTCCACCAGGGCACCCAGCGCGGCCGCTTCCGCCCGGCTGAAGGCGCCGAACCCGGCCAGCGTGGCAACGCCGAACAGGGCTTCCACCCGTGCCGCCCCGGCATCGGCATCGAAGCGGGGATGGGGCAGCACGGTAATGCGGTCGCGCCAGTCACCGATCAGCTCCGCCTCGCCAAGGCCGTCGGCCAGGCGGTCGGAGATCAGCAGCTCGGCCGGCCCCAGCCGCGCCAGGGCCGACGCCAGGCCCGGCCGTTCCACCGCCTCGGCCACCAGATCGCCGGTGGAGATGTCCACCGCCGCCAGGCCCAGCAGGCCCGCCACCTCCGCCACCGCGGCCAGGTAGTTGTGGGCGCGGGCATCCAGCAGGGTGTCCTCGGTCATGGTGCCGGGGGTGGCGACGCGGACCACCTCGCGGCGCACGATGGTCTTGCCGGGGCGCTTGCGTGCTTCCGCGGGGTCTTCCACCTGCTCGCAGATGGCCACCCGGTGGCCCTGGCGGATCAGCCGCTGCAGATAGCCTTCGTGACTGTGCGCCGGCACGCCGGCCATGGGAATGTCCACGCCGTCGGCCTGGCCGCGCTTGGTGAGCGCGATGTCCAGTGCCGCGGCCGCCACCTTCGCGTCCTCGAAGAACATTTCGTAGAAGTCGCCCATGCGGAAGAACAGCAGGCAGTCCGGGTGGGCGGCCTTGGCTTCCCGGTACTGGCGCAGCATGGGCGAGTCGGCGGCGGTGTCCTTGGCCATGCCGCGATGTAGCGGCAGAGCCGGCGCTCTGTCATCCCTCGCCGATCGAGGTGGGGGAGCGATCGGGCACGCGCATGTTCACCAGAGCCACGCCGAGGGCGGCCACCACCATGCCGGCCACGGCCAGCCAGCCGAAGGTCTCGCCGAACAGCAGCCAGGCGACCACCCCGGTGCAGGGCGGCACCAGATAGAACAGGCTGGCCACCCGGGCCGCAGCCCCGCGCCGGATCAGCACCATCAACAGGCCGATGGCGCCGATGGACAGCACCACCACCAGCCAGCCGAGAGCCACCATCAGCTCCGGCGACCAGACGACGTGGTTGTCCTCCATCACCAGGGCCAGGGTGCCGGTAACCAGCAGGGCGGCACCGTACTGGGCGACCGCACTCCACCGCCAGTCGCCGGTGCCGCCATACCGCTTTTGGTAGAGCGTGCCGGCGGTGATGGAACACAGCGCCACCAGGGTGAGGCCGAGGGCCGGCAGGCCGAAGCCTTCGAACACCTGGCCGCCGCCCGGCGCCAGCTTCTCCCCCAGCACCATGGCGACGCCGGCCAGCCCCAAGGCCAGCCCCAGCCATTGCCGCAGCGACACCCGCTCGCCCAGGAGCGGACCCACCACCGCACCCGTCAGCAGCGGCTGCAGCCCGACGATCAGGGCAGCCAGGGCCGCCGGCATGCCGCGGTCGATCGCCGCGAACACGCCGCCCAGATAGCCGCTGTGCAGCAGCACGCCGGTGATCGCCTCGTGGCGCAGCGACACCCGCTTGGGCCAGGCCGGCCGGGTCCAGGCGAGGAGCACGGCGAAGATGGCGATGACGGCGATGAAGCGCAGCGCCAGGAAGGTCATCGGCTCGGTGAAGGGCAGCCCCAGCCGCGCGCCGATGAACCCGGTCGACCACAACAGGACGAACGCCGCGGGGATCAGGGCTTGCGGGCTTGGCAGCATGGAACGGATCCGGCCGGTGGAGCGCGATTGCGATGCCACATTAGCGGCAGTGCCGCCGATCCCCCACGGCGCCCGCCGCCCGCATGGCTGCCGTGCGCACCCCCGCGGCAAACGGCAACTGCGGCACTCGGCAACTGCGACAATCGGCAGTGGCCGAGGCGCTGTCTTGGGTAACGCTCGGTTAACGGCTGAACCGATAAGGTTGGTTGTACCGTCGGATGCGCGGAGCCTGCGGCGAGCATGATCTCCACCACCTTGTGCCTTTCGGCGACCTTGGAACCATCCGGCGACATCCGTTCCCTGCGCGGATCCTGGGCCGGCGGGCTGCGCGACCTGCTGGCCGAACGCCGCGAGGCTGCCGACGCTGCCGCGCCTGCCCGCCAGCCCCACCCCGTTGCCGCCCTGCTCGATGCCGTGATGACGCTGGGCTTCTCGCTGCAGAACGCCCCGGCGCCGCCCACCGTGGCGGAGGAGGCCGAGCGTGTGGCCCGGGTGCCGCCGGCCCAGAGCATGCACCAGCTTCCCGACGGCGGCCTGATGACCGCGACGCTGGACCAGCAGGACGACGGGACGCTGCGCCTGATGGTGAGCATGGCCCACCCGCCGGCCATCGGCCCGGTGGACCTGACCGTGTTCCTGGCCCCGCTGCTGGACGCCGTGCCGTCCGCCGTCAGCATCAAGAACGCCGAGCGCCGCTATCTCTTCGTCAATCCCGCCTGGGAACGGTTCTACGGCGCCACGCGCACGGAGATCATCGGCCGCCGGTTTGAGGAGATGCTGGCGCGCAACGTGACCCAGGAGACCTTCACGCCGCTCAGCGACGACGTGCGGCTGCGCGATGCCGAGGTGCTGGCCCGCGGCGTTTCCCTGCTCGACCGCGAGGAGGTGGGTGTGGATGCCGAAGGCCGGGCGCGGGTGTGGATCAACAGCCGCATTCCGCTGGCCGAACACGTGCTGGGCACCTCTGCCCTGCTGTCCATCACCCACGACGTGACGGTGATGCGCGAGGCCGAGGCGACCCTGGAAGCCGCCCGCCGCCATGCGGAGGAAGCCAGCCGTGCGAAATCGGAGTTCATCTCCATCGTCACCCACGAGCTGCGCACGCCGCTCAACGCCGTGGTCGGTTTCGCCGAGGTGTGCCTGGGCATGACCGACGACCCGCAGATGCTGGACTACCTGCGCATCATCGAAAGCTCCGGCAAGAGCCTGGCCCAGCTCATCGACGACCTGCTCGACATGTCGCGCATCGAAAGCGGCCGCTTTGCGCTGGAGGACGGCCCGGTGGACCTGACGTCGGAGATCAAGTCGGTGGTGCGCCTGATGGAACCCACGGCATCGCAGAAGGCGCTGACCCTGGCGATCGAGGTCGACACCTCGGTGCCCCAGCGCCTGCGCGGCGACCGCAAGCGGATTTCCCAGATCCTCATGAACCTGCTGGGCAACGCCATGAAGTTCACCCACACCGGCCAGATCACGGTGATGGCGAGCCTCAGCGGCGACGTGTTGAAGGTGCAAGTGAAGGACACCGGCGGCGGCATCGCCCCGGCCGACCAGGCGCGCATCTTCGAGCCGTTCACCCAGGCGAGCAACGGCGAGGCGCGGCGCTCCAGCGGCCTCGGCCTGGGGCTGGCCATCTGCAAGCGCCTGGTGGAGCAGATGCAGGGCCAGATCGGCGTGCTGAGCACGCCCGGCACCGGCAGCACCTTCTGGTTCGAGATCCCCGTGGACCTGCGCGAAAGCCGGCCGGCGCGCACCGGCGAACGCCTGGACGGCCGGCTGTCGGCACCCGTGATCACCAGCCTGGCGGGGGACTAAGTCCCGCCGCCATTCCAGTCGGTTCCAGCCCCTACCGCGCCAGCCCGCTCACATCCGCGGTTCGTTCATCAGCCAAGTGTAGGTCCCGTCGACGCCGACGCCGGTTACCCCCAGCACCCGCCAGCGCCCCGAGGCCGACGACAGCAGGTGGATCACCGCCGGCTCGCCGTCGCCCTCCACCGTCACGTCGGCGATGGTCCGGCCGTCGTTGAGGAAGCGGAACTGCGGCGGGAACACCGGGGTCGGGTTCGCCGGCAGCGGCACCGGCCGGGCGCCGATTTCCGCGGCATAGCGGAACACCGCTTCCAGCAGCGGGAACGGCTCGACGATGGAGGACGGCACGCCCGGCCGGGAGGTTTCCTCGCCGATACGGCCGAGCACGTCGCGCAACAGCTCCATGGCACTCTGCCGGTCCTGCACATCGGCGATCCCGCCCATCAGCGGATCCAGGTTGACCATCATGACCACACTGCGCCAGGCGAACTCCCGCGCCGCCGGATCGAGCAGGAAATAGACCGTCAGGCCGTCATAGCCTTCCGCCGCCGCGATGAAGGCCGGCACCACGGCCTGCGGGGTGGAGATATCGAGGCCCAGGCGGGCGTAGATGTCCGGGTGGGTCGGCACCTCGGCCACCGCCGGGGTCTCCGCATCGGTTCCGGCCACCAGACGGAAGGTCAGGGTGTCGCCGTCCTCGAAATTCTCGGCCGGCTCTTCGTCCGGCTCGGTCATCACCAGCCGGTCCGGCGCCTCCAGCCGGATCAGCGACACCATCTGGTCGCCTTCGATGGTGAAAAGCAGCCGCGCCGGCTCTGCCGTGGTGTCCAGCCGCCAGCGCAGTTCGTGCACCCGGGGGCCCTCCTGGGCGCCGCCCGTGCCGTCCGGCCGCAGCTCCAGGGTCAGGGTGTCCGACCCAAGGGTGGCTTCCCAGGTGCCGTAAAGATCGGCGGGTTCCTGTGCTGCCGCCGTGCCGGTGGCCACCGCCAACAGGCTGGCCAGTGCGGCCAGTGCGTGCCTCAAACGCATCTCCGTTCCTCCTCGGCTGGTGCGTCTTGCGTCAGTGTACGCGGTCGCGGGGGACGGTTCGCCCCCGAATGATCCCTATTGCGGCTCCGCATTCAGCCAGGTCACCGCATCGTCGCCGCTGCCCTGGGTGACCCCCAGCACGCGCCAGCGCCCGCGGGCGGACACGATCAGGTGGATCACCGCGTCTTCCCCGTCGCCGGTCACCCGCACGTCGCCAAGCTGCCGTCCGTCCTCGTCCGGCCGGAACTGGGTGCCCCCGGCGATCTGCGGATGGCCCGGCAGCGGCACGATCGAATCGCCCTGCTGTGCCCGCAGGCGAAACAGCGCGTCGGCCGCGGAGAAAATATCGAGCACGAGGTAGCCGTTGGTACCGTCGATGCTCTCCTCGGCGTTCATCGCTGCCAGGTCGTCGAACATCTGCAGCATCTCGTCGCGGTCGACCTCCTGGCCCAGCAGGGGCTGCAGGTTCAGCCGCCGCCAGGCATCGGCAATCGCCATGCGCGACTGCGGGTCGAGCAGGAAATACACCGCCAGCCCATCATGGGCCTCGACCGCAGCGAGGAAGGCTTCGGCCGCCGATTGCGCGGTGGAGAGATCGAGGCCCAGCCGCTCGTAGATGGTCTGCCGCCCCGGCCCGTCGGCCGTGGCCTGGGCTGCTGCGATCCCGGTCGCCGCGGTCCAGGTCGCCGCCGCACCCGTCATCCACACCGCGCCCAGCGCGATGGCTGCCAGCCTGATCATCGTCGTTCTCCCCCTCCGATCCCGGCCGGCAGATCTGCCTGCGGTGTGTGGCCCTGGAATGGCAGGAGCGCGAATGCGGTGACTGGAAACAGCGCCCTATGCAATCAGGGGCTCGCCATGCAACTCTCTGGCTCCGGCGCCCAGGTTGCTAAACCCTTCGCGTTCCAACCTTCTGATTGAAACACCGAGCGCACGCAACGCCATGCCCAGCCGCATCAGCCAGGCCGCCATCCTGGTCGGCGAAGTAACCACCGGCCGGCCGGAAGCCCTGCCGCACCCGCTCACCGACATCGCCAACCGCGCCCTCATCGATCACCTGCTGGACCGGCTGTGGGCCAGCGGCATCGAGCGCGTGCTGGTGGCCCCCGCCGGACCGGACGGCGACCTGTCGGACCATCTGGTTGGGCGCGAGGACCCGCGCCTGCTGGTGCGCGAGCGCGATGCCACGCAGCCGCTGGCAGCCCTGCTGGCCGGCTGGGCGGACGGCCCGGTGCTGGCCGTCTCCTCCCAGTCGCTGTGGCTCGATGGCCCCACCGGCGTGGTCGCCCGCATGGCGGCGCAATGGCGGCCCGAAGCGATGGACGCGCTGGTGCTGGCGGTTTCCGTGGCCAAGGCGTTCGGCGGCGTCGGCCTGGGGGACCTGAACCTCGATCCGCTGGGCCAGGTCACCGTGCTCACCCGCGGCGATCTCGCCCCCTACTACAACACCGGCGTCCACATCGTGAACCCGGCGGCACTGGGCGATGCGCGCACGCTGAACGGCGTGCTGCGCGGCGCCCTCGCCCGCCAGCGCCTTTACGGCCTGGTGCATGACGGCGCCTGGTTCCATGTCGGCACCGAGACCGATCTGGCCAACACCCGCGCCATGCTGGCAGAGCCGGAAGTGCGCTGGGTCATCTCATGACAGGAGCCGACGCCGCGTCGGTTCCCCACGTCTTCACCGTCCCCGCCGGCCGGCCGCTGGCCGATGCCGTTGCCGCAGAGGTGCTGGCGCCGCGCCTGATGCCGGCGGCGGCACCGGAACGCCTGCTGCTGCTGCTGCCCACGCGGCGGGCCTGCCTGGCCATGCGCGAAGCCTTGCTGCGCCAGTCCGGCGGGCGGCCGCTGCTGGCCCCGCGCATCCTGCCCATCGGCGACCTGGACCCCGACGGCGATGCGCTGGACGGCGATCTCGGCTGGGCCGAAGCCACCCTGCCGGTCCTGCCGCCGGCCATCGCCCCGTTGCGCCGCCAGTTGCTGCTGGCCACCCAGATCCGCGCCCGCAAGGACCTGCCGGTGAGTGCCGCCCAGGCGCTGCGCCTGGCCGCCGCCCTCGCCCGGCTGATCGACCTCGCCCATACCGAGCGGGTGGGCTTCGACCGGCTGGCGGACCTGGTGCCCGACCGGCTGGCCGGCCACTGGCAGCGCACGCTCGATTTCCTCGCCATCGTCACCGAAGCCTGGCCGCAGATCCTGGCAGATGAAGGCACGCTGGATCCCGCCGACCGGCGCGACCAGATGCTGTCCGCCCTCGCCCGCGCGTGGGGCGAGCGGCCGCCGGACGTGCCGGTGTGGGTGGTGGGCTCCACCGGGTCCATCCCGGCAACGGCGGAGCTGATGGCGGCGGTGGCCCGCCTGCCCCAGGGCCGCGTTGTGCTGCCGGGGCTCGACCGCGGGTTGGATGACGAAAGCTGGGAGGGGCTGGACGAAAGCCACCCCCAGGCCGGGCTGAAGCGCCTGTTGGAAACGCTGAAGATCGCCCGCACCGAGGTGGCGGACTGGCCGCTGCCGCCGCCGCCGCGTGACGAACGGCCGCCGCCCGACCGCAGCCGGCTGATCCGCGAAGCCATGCGGCCGCCCGCCACCACCGACGCGTGGCGCGACATCTCCGGCATCTCCAAGCACGACCTGGAGGGCCTGACGCGGCTGGACTGTGCGACGGACCGGGAGGAAGCCGCCGCCATCGCCGTCGCCATGCGCGAGGTGCTGAGCGAAAAGGGCCGCACCTGTGCGCTGATCACCGCCGACCGCACGCTGGCCCGGCGGGTGGAAGCGGCCCTCGGCGCCTGGCAGATCGAGGTGGATGACAGTGCGGGCCGGCCGCTCGGCCGCACCGGCGTCGGCAGTTTCCTGCGCCTGGTGGCCGATGCGGCGGCGGCGCGGCTGGGGCCGCTGGCCCTGCTCTCCCTGCTCAAGCACCCGCTGTGCGGCGCCCTGAAGCGGCGGGCGGATCTGGCGCGGTGGGTGCGCCGGCTCGATGTGCTGTTGCGCGGCCCGCGCCCCGCCCCCGGCCTGGAGGGGCTGAGCCGGGCGGTTCTGGACGCGGCGCCGGACGGGCGGGCGGATGTGGAGGTGCTCGACCTGGTGGACGGGGTGGCCGGGTTCCTGCGCCCCCTCACCGAAGCGTTCGCCGGCGGCCCCGCCCCCGCGGTCGACCTGATCCGGGCGCATCTGCGAGCGGCCGCAGCCCTGGCGGGGGACAGTGAGCAGTCGGGCGACGACCGGCTGTGGCGGGGCGACGATGGCGAGCAGGCGGCCCGCCTGTTTGCCGAACTGCTTGAGGTGGCCGAGAACCTGCCGGCCCTCGATCCGGCGGATTATCCCCTGTGGATCTCCGAGCTGCTGGCCCAGGAGGTGGTGCGGCCGAGCCACGGCGCCCATCCGCGCCTGTTCCTCTGGGGTACCTTGGAAGCCCGCCTGCAAACCGCCGATCTGGTGATCCTGGGCGGGCTCAACGAAGGCACCTGGCCTGCCGACCCGCCGGTCGATCCCTGGATGTCGCGGCCCATGCGGGCGGAGTTCGGGCTGTCGCCGCCCGACCGGAGGGTGGGCCTGGCCGCCCATGATTTCGCCCAGGCCCTGGCCAGCCCCAAGGTGCTGCTGACCCGCGCGAAACGGGTGGCCGGCACGCCCACCGTGGCCTCCCGCTGGCTGCTGCGGCTGGATGCGGTGCTGGCCCGCTGCGGGCTGGAGTGGACATCGGCGGACCATCTGCGGGACTGGGCGGACGCCCTTGCCGCACCGGAACGCTCCACCGCCCGCGGCGCCCCGGCACCCTGCCCGCCCCAGGCGGCCCGCCCGCTGCGCCTGAGCGTGACGGAAATCGGCGACCTGCTGGGCGACCCCTACCGCATCTATGCCAAGCACGTGCTGGGGCTGCGGCCGCTCGACCCGCTGGACGCCGATCCCGGGGCGGCCGAACGCGGCAACGCCGTGCACGATGCGCTGGCCTGGTTCCTGCAGCAGGAGATCGATCCGCAGGCGCCGGATGCGCGCGACCAATTGCTGGAGTTTGGCCGCCGTGCCTTCGGCCGGTCGCTGGACGATCCCCGCGTCGCCGCCCTGTGGTGGCCGCGCTTCGTCGCCGTGGGGGACTGGGTGCTGGCCCGCCAGGCCGACCGCATCGGCCAGGCCGATCCGCTGGCGGCGGAAATCGCCGGGGCCGCCATGGTGGAGCGCCCGCCGGGGGCCGACGGGACCGATCGGGCGCTCAAGCTGGTGTGCCGGGTGGACCGCATCGACCGGCTGGCCGATGGCGGCCTGGAGATCATCGACTACAAGACCGGCGGCGTGCCCAGCAACCCGCAGATCGCCGCCGGCTTCCAGCCCCAGTTGCCGCTGGAAGCCGCCCTGGCGCTGCGCGGCGCGTTTGAAGGCGTGCCGCTGCCGGAAAGCCCGCCGCGGCTCGCCTATTGGCGGCTCACCGGCGGCGACCCGGCGGGCGAGGAGATCGTGCCCAAGGACCTGGCGGACCCCGAGGCCGCGGAAGCCGCCTGGGCCGGCATGGCCGCCCTGGTCGCCCGCTTCGACCGCGAGGACGCGCCCTTCCTCGCCCGGCCGACGCCGCAATTCGTCAGCCGCAACACCGACTACGACCTGCTGGAACGCATCAAGGAATGGAGTGCCGGCGGCGGCGACGGGGAGGCCGGCTCATGAGCAGCCCTGCCGCCGCGCTGGAAACCCCGCAGGTCACGCAGAACCGGGCGTCGGACCCACAGCATTCGGCCTGGGTGTCGGCGTCGGCCGGCACCGGCAAGACCCGCGTGCTCACCGACCGGGTGCTACGCCTGCTGCTGGGCGGCACCGCACCGGACCGGCTGCTGTGCATCACCTTCACCAAGGCCGCGGCGGCGGAGATGGCCGAACGCGTCCACCGCACCCTGGCCAAATGGGCGATCTGGCCGGAGGAAAAGCTGGACGGCCATCTGGCGGAGCTGGGTGAGCGGCCGGACGAGGCGCTGCGCCGCCGTGCCCGCCGCCTGTTCGCCCAGGTGCTGGACGCGCCGGCCGGCCTGCCGATCCAGACCATCCATGCCTTCTGCCAATCGGTGCTGCGGCGGTTCCCGCTGGAAGCCGGCGTGTCTCCCCAGTTCGAGCTGATCGAGGACCGGGTGGCCGACGAGCGCATCCGCCAGGCGCGCGACCGCGTGCTGGCCACCACCGACCCGGTGCTGCGCGCCGCCGTGGACCTGCTGGCCCGGCTGGTGGATGAAGGCCGCTTCGGCGACCTGGTGGACATGGTGATCGCTCGGCGGGCGCGGCTCGCCCACCTGTTCGGCGGGCTGTCGCCGGGCGAGGATCTGCGCGCACGGGTGGCTGCCCAGGCCGGGGTGGATCCGGCGGCCGACCGGGAGACCACGTTGGCGGCCGCCTGTGCCGATGCGGCCCTGGACCTTCCCGCCCTGCGCCAGGCGCTGGCAGCGTTGGACGCGGGCACCAAGACGGACAAGGACAAGGCAGCCCTGATGGCGCCGTTCCTGGCGGCCGCCCCGAGCGAACGGCCCGCAATGTTCGATGCCTATCTGGGGGCCTTCTTCACCAAGAAGGGTGCCGGCGATCCCTTTGCCTCTGCCGTCACCCAAACCACCGAGAGGCGCGCGCCCGGTACCGCAGCGGTGATGGAAGCCGAAGCGGCGCGGCTGGAGGCGGTGCGCGGCCAGCTCCAGGCGATCGCCACCGTCGAGCGGACCACCAGCCTGCTCACCTTCGCCCGTGCCCTGCTCGGTGCCTATGAGGCCGACAAGCAGCGCCAGGGGGCGCTCGACTACACCGACCTGGTGCTGCGCACCGCCGACCTGCTGGACCGCCCCGGCATGGCCGATTGGGTGCTGTTCAAGCTGGATGGCGGCATCGACCACGTGCTGGTGGACGAAGCCCAGGACACCAACGCCGACCAGTGGCGCGTCATCTCCGCCCTGACGGCGGAATTCATGGCCGGCGAAGGCGCGCGCTCGGACACCACGCGCCGCACCGTGTTTGCGGTGGGCGACGAAAAGCAGTCCATCTTCAGCTTCCAGGGCGCCGATCCCCGCACCTTCGATGCCGTGCGCCGCGACCAGGCCCGGCGCCTGGAAGGCGGGCCGGCGCCGCTGGCGGACATTTCCATGCATGTGTCCTTCCGCTCCGTGCAGGCGGTGCTGGACTGGGTGGACGCGGTGTTTGCCGAGCCGGAGGTGCGGGCCGGCGTGGTGGTGGACCCGGCCACCGAAGTGCGCCACATCGCCCACCGCCGCGGCCAGGCCGGGCTGGTGGAGCTGTGGGACCCCATCGTGCCGGCGGACAAGGATGAGCGGGAGCCGTGGGAACCGGCGCTCGACCAGCGCATCGGCACCAGTCCCAGCGCCCGGCTGGCGGCCCGCATCGCCGACACGGTGCGCGGCTGGATCGACCGCCGCGAGATGCTGGAAAGCCGGGGACGGCCGATCGGCGCCGGCGACGTGCTGGTGCTGGTGCGCACCCGCGATGCCTTCTTTGCGGAACTGGTGCGGGCGCTGAAGGACCGGGCGGTGCCGGTGGCCGGTGTCGACCGCATGAAGATCCCCGACCAGCTTGCCGCCCAGGATCTGGCGGCGGTGGCCGCCGCGGCCCTGCTGCCCGACGACGACCTGACGCTGGCCGCGGTGCTGAAGGGGCCGTTCATCGGCTTCGACGAGGAGACTTTGTTCACCGTCGCCCATGGCCGCGACCGCCGCTCGCTCTGGCAAGCGCTCAACGCCCGGGCCGATGCCGGCAACATCGCCTGCGGCGCGGCGGTGGACTGGCTGCGCGCGGTGCGCCGGCAGGTCGGCCGGTTGGCTCCCCACGAGTTCGTCTCCGCCCTACTCACCCGGCCCTGCCCGGCCGACCCCGTGTGCGGCCGGCGGGCGCTGCTGGCCCGCCTCGGCCCCGATGCGGCCGATGCCATCGACGAGGCGCTGACCCTGGCGCTGGACTACGAGCGCACCGCCGCCCCCAGCGTGCAGGGCTTCGTGCACTGGCTGGCCGCCGCCGACACCGAAGTGAAGCGCGAGCTGGAAACGGGCGACCGCCACCAGGTGCGGATCATGACGGTGCACGCCGCCAAGGGGCT
>JAGQRL010000153.1 GCA_020425485.1 Rhodospirillaceae bacterium | reverse complement strand
GGCTACTTCAAGATCATCAACCGGGTGGTGCCCGAAGCGCTTGGCGGGCTCGGCTACCAGCCGGCGGAAATCGAGGACATGGTGGCCTACGCGGTGGGCCACGGCACCCTGGAAGGCGCACCCGCCATCAACCCGGAAAGCCTGCGGGCCCGCGGGCTGCCGCCGATGGCCATGGAGCGCCTGTCGAACGCGCTGGCCAGCGCTTTCGACATCAAGTTCGCCTTCAACCGCTGGACCCTGGGCGAAGAGGTGCTGATCGGCGATCTCGGCGTGCCGGGCGAGAAGCTGGACGATCCCAATTTCGACCTGCTGTCCTATCTCGGCTTCACCCGGGCGGAGATCGCCGCGGCCAACACCTATTGCTGCGGCGCCATGACGCTGGAGGGTGCGCCCCACCTGAAGGCTGAGCACCTGGCGGTGTTCGACTGCGCCAATCCGTGCGGGCGCACCGGCACCCGCGCGCTTTCTTGGCAGTCGCACATCCGCATGATGGCGGCCGCCCAGTCCTTCATCTCCGGCGCCATCTCCAAGACCATCAACATGCCCAACACCGCCTCGGTGGCGGACTGCAAGGCGGCCTACCTGATGAGCTGGGAGCTGGGGGTGAAGGCCAACGCGCTCTACCGCGACGGCTCCAAGCTGTCCCAACCGCTGGCCGCCCAGATCCTGGAAGACGATGAGGACGACGATTTCATCGAGGAGCTGGTGGCGGCCCCGCGGGCGGCCCAGGCGCCGCTGGTGGCCGAGCGGGTGATCGAACGGGTGATCGAGCGCGAGGTGGTGCGCGAACGGCCGCCGGGCCGCCGCGGCCTGCCCAACCGGCGCAAGGGCTATACCCAGAAGGCCACCGTGGGCGGCCACAAGGTCTACCTGCGCACCGGCGAGTTCGACGACGGCCGGCTCGGCGAGATCNNTTCATCGACATGCACAAGGAAGGTGCTGCCTTCCGCTCGATGATGAACAACTTCGCCATCGCGGTGTCGCTGGGCCTGCAATACGGCGTGCCGCTGGACGAGTTCGTGGAAGCCTTCACCTTCGTGCGCTTCGAGCCCTCCGGCCCCGTCCAGGGCAACGACGCCATCAAGATGGCCACCTCGATCATCGACTACATCTTCCGCGAACTGGCGGTGAGCTACCTCAGCCGCAATGACCTCGCCCATGCCTCGCCGGAAGATCTGCGGCCGGACAGCATGGGCCGTGGCGACGGCTCCGGCGGTGGCGGGGCGCAGCAACAGGCGATGGAGCAGCGCATCGTCTCCAACGGCTTCGTCCGCGGTCAGATCCCCAATCTGCGGGTGCTGGACGGCGGCCGCGCCGGCACGGCGATGGCCCTGGCGGAAGACGCCATGGCGGCCCTCGACGTGATGGAGCCGGACGCCGGGGCAATTGGCGCGGTGGACGCATCGGCCGCGGTGGCGGTGCGGGAATCGGTGGCGGTCGCCCATGTGCACCACCACCACCACGAGCCGGCGGCGACCAGCCGGGAACTGGCGGTGCGCGAGGCGCGCGCCAAGGGCTATTCCGGCGATCCCTGCCCGGAATGCGCCAACTTCACCCTGGTGCGCAACGGCACCTGCCT
>JAGQRL010000152.1 GCA_020425485.1 Rhodospirillaceae bacterium | reverse complement strand
GCGGGCTCGCCGGCGCGGGCCGCATCTTCGCGCTCGCGCCGGGCTGCGGCGAGCTGGCGAAGCGCGTGGGAATTGTTGATCCCGGCCAGTTCCTGCAAGCGGCGCCAGGCATCGTTGCAGCGCCGCGCCGCTTCGATGATCTTGGCGTCGACGGTGACGCGCATCAGCCGGTTCTGGTCGTCCACGCCCAGCACATAGACACCCTGCACCGTCTCCGGTTCATCCGGCAGGGCAAGCCAGTCGGACACCGCGATCATCTCGCCCGTCCACTGCGCGCGGGCGACCGGATGGGCAAAGCGCGCATACCGCGTGTCGCAGATGGCGAAGTCGGCGAAGGTGAAGCGCATCGTCTCATACGCCCGCTGGCCTTCGCGATCCTCGAAGTCGATCCGATGGTCCGGCCAGTCCACCGCCGGCTGCGGGTTGTGCGACAGGTCGAACCGTGCCGCCCAGTCCGCCCCCGCCGCGGGGTCGTAGGAAAAGCTGGGGAAGGCGCGGGATTCGGTGGCTGCCGCCGCCAGGATGTAGGCGGGCACGCCCGGTGCCGTGGCCGTCGCGCCGGAATAGATGCTGAACAGCGCCGGCCCTTCGTAGTGGATGCCGCGCAGCAGCGCCTCCCGCATCCGGTAGAGATCGGCACTCGTGGCCTGCAACACGAAAGCGTTGTTCAGCCCCATGGCCATCGCCGCCAGCCGCGCCGTTCCCGCACCGAAGGAATTGGGCGCCGGCTTGGGTGCGGTGGAGCCGAGGATGTCATCGGTCTGGATCACCACGGTGATCGGCAGGCCGCTGGCAAGCGCTTCGTAGGCGCGCGCGATTTCCGCGGTTTCCGTGACGCCGTCGCGCAGGCAGATCAGGGCAGACGGCAGCAGGGTGAGCTGATCGGCGGTCAGATCGCTTTCGTCGAAGTGCTCGAAGATCGGGTCGTGCAGGGCCGGCCGGTACTTGTTCTCCACCTCCAGCTCGGCCACCGCCAGCGCCTTGGAGAAGGCCAGCACGTCGGGCAGCCGGTCGCGGTGCGCGTCGAGCGCTTGCGAGCAGCTATGGAACACATAGTCGTAGGGAGCACCCCTGGCCGGGCTGGATTGCGATGCGCGGCCCGGCCCGAAGAACGCCTGGCTTTGCAGCACCTCCAGGGCGGATTTGATGCGGCGGACGCGGGCTTCGGGCAGCCTGTCCTGCGGCCTCACCCGGTGCAGCACCGTCGACAGCGCCTGAAAATCGATGGTGCCGTCGTCGTTCGAGCCCAGGGATGAGGCCAGGGCCGTCGCGCCATGCGCCTCGTCCGATTTCATGTGATCGGATCTGAGGATGTCGTTGAGCCGCAGGATGAGGCCTTCGACGGTCTTGCGGAAGCGGCGCCCCTTGGCGCTGTGCTTGGCCTTCCACGCATGGATCAGCAGCTTGGCCGGCGCCGTCTCGTCGCAGCCGATCACCCGGCCGTCGACGCGCAGGCTGTGCCGCGCCTTGTCCAGATTGGTGTCGATCGGGCCGAAGCTCTCTTCGCCGCTGTCGCGGACGAGGTCCTCGGCGCACGACCGCCACAGATCGCTGAGCCGGCCTTCCTCGCCGCGGGCAACCTGGTGGCGGATCCTGTCTTCAAGCTGCAGCACCTGGCGCCGGATCGCTTCGCCCGACGCATCGGGCGGTGCCGCCGCCTTCAGCACGTCATCGACGATGCGGGTGAGCGGGCGCACCAGCGTGTGTGCGGTGTCCTCGCCCTCGATCAGCACCAGCGGATAGTCGTAGCGCAGGCTTTCCAGGTGCTGGTAGCGGGCAAACAGGGCTGACCGCAACGGCGGGTGGGCGAGGTCGGCAGCGGGGCCGCCGGCACCTTGGGGCAGGGCGGGGGGTGCGACCCGGGCCTCAGGCATGGCGCTATTCCCCGATCTGCGCGGCGGCGGCTGCGTCAGGCCAGATGCCGACCTTGTCGAACTCCTCGTTCAGCACCGTCTCCACCAAAGCAGGGGTGCTCGGCCGTTCGCCGGCGCGCAGCTCCTCGTAACAGGGCACCGAGGGGTCGTTGTAGAGGATGCCCACGGGGATCTCATGCTCCAGCCGCGCCAGCGTGAACGCTTCGGCCAGATCGAGCGGATCGTGGGTCTGCTGGTTCTTGTAGACCCGCGACAGCTCCGGCTTCAGGCGCAGCCCGTTGCCATGGGTGAGGATGCGGGTGCTCGACGGATCGCGCACGAAATCGTCGAAGCGGTGCTCCATGAAGTTCGGGCAGCGCTGGAGGATGCGGATGAAGGAGAAGCCCTTGTGGTGATAGGCCTTCGACAGGATCTCGTAGAGCAGGTCGGGGATCCAGTCGACCGCCTGGGCGACGAAGGAGACGTTGGTGATGCCCAGCGTCACCGTCAGCGGGTTCAGCGCATTCAGGGTGGCGCCGGAGGGCGTGGTGTTGCTCTTCAATCCCTTCGGCGAGGTGGGGGACGCCTGCTTCTTAGTCAGTCCGTAGACCTCGTTGTCGTGCAGCAGCAGCGTCATGTTCATGTTGTAGCGCACGGCGTGCAGCCAGTGCGCCGCACCGATGCTGCAGCAATCGCCGTCGCCGGTGGTGACGAAGACGTGCAGGTCGGGGCGGCGGATCTTGATCCCTTCGGCCACCGGCAGGGCACGGCCATGGATGCCGTGGAAGCCGTAGGCGTTCATGTAGTGGGGCAGGCGCGAGGCGCAGCCGATCCCGGACACGCAGACGGTCTTTTCCGGCGGTAGCTGCTCGTCGCGGCACAGCCGCTGCATGGCCGCAAGGATCGCGTTGTCGCCGCAGCCGGTGCACCAGCGCGGCACGATCTCGCTCTGGTAGTCGGCCATCGTGTAGTCCGTCCGCACCATCTGCATCAGGCACTGGCTCATCGAAGCGGTCATCGGTCGGTCCTCATGCCTTATCCAGCTTGGCCAGGGCGGCCTGTTCAATCGCGCCCGGTTTCAGCGGCTGTCCCCGCGCCTTGCCCCAGCAGTCCACATCCACCAGCCAGCGGGCGCGCAGCAACATCGCCACGCTGGAATAGCGGCGGTTGTCGGGAGTGATCAGCGGATCGTCGGGCGGATCGTTCCAGTTGTTTTCGATCGTCATCACCTTGGCGAACCGGCGCATCACCGTGTCGATGCCGGACGCCATCGGCTGCAGGAACTTCAGATGCAGCGAGGAGACGCGGCGGCCACGGGCGCGCAGGCGGGTCACCGCTTCCTCGATGGCGCCCTTGGTGCTGCCCCAGCCGATCAGCAGCAGGTCGCCCTCGTCGTCGCCGAACACAGGCGCCAGCCGCAGCGTGGTCTGCAACGCCGCGAGCTTGCGGCTGCGGTTCAGCAGCCCCTCCTCGTTGATCTCCGGGTCGTAGGCGACGTGGCTGCCGCGGTCGTGCGCCAGCCCGGTCAGGCAATGCATGCCGTTGGGCTGGCCCGGGATGAAGCGCGTCATGATCCCGGTGCGCTCGTCCCAGTCATAGGGGCGGGATTCCAGCGGCACGGCACTCTGGTCCACCGGCGGGGCCAGCCAGTCGGCGTTGAACTTGGGCCGCGGAAACGGCTGCTGTGCGGTGGACAGGGCGGCATCGGAGAGGATGACGACGACCATGTTGAAGGTCTCGGCGATCTTGCGGGCCGTGATCACCGAATAGAAGCAGTCCTCGATCGTCGATGCCGCCATCACCACCTTGGGCGCATCGCCGTGCCCGCCGAAGATGGCGGACATCAGGTCGCCCTGTTCCACCTTGGTGGGCAGCCCGGTGCTGGGACCGCCGCGCTGCACATCGATGACGACCAGCGGTATCTCGGCCATCACCGCCAAGCCGATGGCCTCCTGCTTCAGCGAAAGGCCCGGCCCCGAGGTGATGGTGACGGCGCATTTGCCGGCATAGGACGCGCCGATGGCGAAGGTGCAGGCGGCAATCTCGTCCTCCGCCTGGTGAACGACGCAACCGACCTTCTCGAACACGGCGCTGAGGTAGTGGGAGGCGGAGGTTGCCGGCGTGATCGGGTACATCGCGCAGACTTCCATGCCCGACGCCACGACGCCGAGTGCCAGTGCCGCATTGCCGTTCGTCACCACCTGGGGTTCGGTGACCGGCGGCGTCGGGATCTCATAGCGCAGGTCCAGGTTGGCGGTTGCCCAGGCGCGGCCGGCATCGAGCAGCTCGATATTGGCATCGACGATCTTCTGATCCTTCTTGGCGAAGGTCAGGCGCACCTGTGTTCGCGCCAGCGCCTCGTCGAGGCTGTAGATGGCGCAGAGCATGCCGAGCACGAACATGTTCTTGCCGCGCCGGGGGTCGGGCACGAGCTTCTGGCACTCCGCCTCCATCGGCACTTCGTAGAGCCGGTAACCGGCCGCCCGCACCTCGGCACTGACTTTCTCGTAGTTCTTGGCGATCTCCCGATCGGGATCGTTCGCCCAGCAGTCGTCGATGAGGATGATGGCGCCCGGCTTCACTTCGCCCGCGCGCAGCCGGCTCAAAAGAACCTGTTCGTTGAAGGCGACCACAAGGTCGGCCTCGTCGCCCACATTGGTGACGCGGTGGGAGGCCATGCGGACGCGGTTGCCGCTGGCGCCGGCGATGGAGCGGGGCGGCGGCTGGATTTCGGCGGGAATGATCTCCACCGTCCAGATGCCGTTTCCCGAGCGTGCGGCGATGGCGGCGAGCGACTGGCCGCAGCGCTGCGCGCCTTCGCCGGAATCGCTGACGATCTCGACAATATGTTCCTGAAGCACCTCAGCGGGGCGTGCCCCGGTGCCTGACTTGCGGTCCTGAACCGTGGTCGGCGGAAGCTCGGCGGCCTCTGCCGTGTGGTGTGCACTCTGGGAAGTCATCGGCGTTGTCCGGCCATGCTACACCAGCCTTACATGGGTGAAGTTTCGTTCGGCGAGGTCGATGCCGAACAGCGTGTTCTCAAAGCCGGTCCGCTCCGGCTCGTAGACCACCGCACTGTCGCGGATGCCCAGGTAGCGCCGGATGCTGGCGGCGGCCCTGCGGCCGGCTCCCATGGCAAGGATCACGGTCGCCGCCCCGGTGACGATGTCGCCGCCCGCATAGACGCCTGCCAGCGAGGTGGCGAGATCCTCGTCGGTCTCGATATAGCTCCACTTGTTGAGCTTGAGCTTGGAGGTCTGGCCGAGGATCGGGTTGGGATCGGTGCCGATGGCATAGACCACGGTGTCTGCCGCAAAATCGAACTCGCTGCCTTCCATGGGCACCGGCCGCCGCCGGCCGGAGCTGTCCGGTTCGCCCAGCTCCATGCGGATGCAGCGGATCGTCCGCACGTTGTTGTCGGCATCGCCCAGCAATTCCACAGGGGCTGTCAGCCAGTGGAACTCGATACCTTCCTCCTGCGCGTGGTGCAGTTCTTCCGCCCGCGCCGGGCATTCGGCATCGGTGCGGCGATAGACGCAGTGGACCTCCTCGGCCCCCAGCCGGAGGGAGACGCGCATGGCATCCATCGCCGTGTTGCCGGCGCCGATCACCGCCACGCGTTTGCCGATGCCCAGCGGCGTGTCGTAGTTGGGAAAGTCGCCGGCATGCATCAGGTTGCAGCGGGTCAGCAGCTCGTTGGCCGAAAGCACGCCGTTCAGGTTTTCGCCGGGAATGTCCATGAACCGCGGCGTGCCGGCGCCGACGCCGACGAAGACCGCATCGAACCCCATCTCGCCCAGCATCTGTTCGATGGTGAAGAGCCGGCCGACCAGGGTGTTGCACTTGAACTCGACCCCCAGCGCCTCAAGGTTGGCGATCTCCGCATCGACGACGCTGTTGGGCAGGCGGAATTCCGGGATGCCGTAGCGCAGCACCCCGCCCGGCGCGTGCAGGGCTTCGAAGATGGTGACGCTGCACCCCGCCTTGGCGAGATCGCCCGCACAGGCCATGCTGGCGGGACCGGACCCGACAACGCCGATGCGGAAGCGGTTCGGCTCGATGTAGCTGGTTTTCTTCCAGTGCTCGGCGATCGCCTTGTCGCCCAGCCAGCGTTCCAGCCGGCCGATGGCCACCGGCTCCAGCGTGCCGTTGACGGCGACGGCACAGACCCCCTCGCACTGGTCTTCCTGCGGACAGACCCGGCCGCAGACCGCCGGCAGCTGGGTGGACTCGGTCATCAGGTCGTAGGCGCCGCGGTAGTCCTTCTTCACCAGCTTGGCAATGAAGCCGGGGATGTCGATGCTCACCGGGCAGGCGGCCACGCAGGCGGGCTCCGGGCACATCAGGCAGCGTTCGCTTTCCAGCAGCGCGTTCTCCTCATCGAAGCCCAGCGCCACTTCGCTGAAGTTGTGCGCGCGCTCCGCCGGGTCCTGCACCGGCATGAAGGCCCGTTCCTGCGGGATGTTGCGGATGGTCTTGCGGGCCATGTCAGGCGTCCTCCCGCCCTGCGGCGCCGGCCGGCGCCAGGGCCAGGCGCCGGCAGCTTTCCGACCAGCGCTCCATGGCTTCTGCTTCCTGCGGCCGATAGCGTTTCAGGCGCATCATCAGGTCGTCGAAATCCACCGCGTGGCCATCGAAGTCCGGCCCGTCCACACAGGCGAACTTCACCCGCCCGCCGACGCGGACGCGGCAGCCGCCGCACATGCCGGTGCCGTCCACCATGATCGGGTTCAGGCTGACCATCGTCTTGATGCCGTGCGGCCGGGTGGCGTCGGCGCAGGCGCGCATCATGATCGGCGGGCCGATGGCGACCACCTCGTCGATATCCCCGTGCTTGGCGATCGCCGCTTCGATGCCGTCGGTCACCAGCCCCTTGATTCCGGCGGACCCGTCGTCGGTGCAGATCACGAACTCGTCGCAGATGCTGCGGAACTTCTCTTCCCAGAAGATCAGGCTGGCGCTGCGGAAGCCGACCACGCCGATGACGTAGGCGCCGGCTTCCTTGAAGGCGCGCGCCTGTGGGTAGATCGGCGCGACGCCAAGCCCGCCGCCGACGCAGATGACCTTGCGCGCGTGGGAGATCTCGCTGGGAATGCCCATCGGCCCGACCATGCCGAACAGCGTTTCGCCCACCTGGCAGCGCGCCTGCATCTCGCGGCTGGATTTGCCGACCGCCTGGACCACCAGCGTCACGGTGCCCTTGTCGCGGTCGAAATCGGCGATGGTCAGCGGGATGCGTTCGCCGTGGTCGTCCACCATGACGATGACGAACTGCCCCGGCCGCGCCGCCCGCGCCATCATCGGGTGATGGATTTCCACTAGAAAAGTCGTGTCGGAGAAGTCGGACCGCGCAAGAATGGGAAATCCAGTCCCCACCACTGCGGCGGCAGCAGTTGGCGAGAGTTGCGGCTGCCCGGCGGACGCACTTCCGCTGGAAACCTTGGGATCTGCCATCGCATTTTCCTCCCGGCGGGGTGAATCCAACGCCCGTGCCTGATTGGCGGCATTCCTTGGTCGGCCCGCGATCACCGATACAGGGTGATCATAAATGGATGACTGCATCATCCGCTATGAGGATTGGGGGCGGGCGATGCGGCCAGGCGAGATGGCAGACCAGCCCTGCATGCCCTGATCGCGACCCTGCATAAAGGACGGCCGGCAGCCGGTGCCGCTGGATGCGTCAATCAGCCTCCGTAACCGTACAGACGGGGCAACCACAGCACGAGGTCGGGAACGAAGGTGATGATGCCGAGCCCGAAGATCATGATCGCCAGAAACGGCAGCAGGTGATGGATCGTCTGGCGTATCGGCGCCTTGGAAATCATGGAGACGACGAAGAGCAGCAGCCCGTAGGGCGGCGTTGCCAGGCCGATCATCGTGTTGACGACGACGACCACGCCGAAATGCACCGGATCGATCCCGAGTGCCGCCGCGGTCGGCAGGAAGATGGGGACGATCACGAGAAGGACGGCACTGCCTTCCAGAAGGCAGCCCAGCATCAGCAGCAGCCCGTTCACCAGCAGCAGGAACCCCGTCGGCGTGAGGTCGGATTCGCCGAGCACGCCGCGGATCGCGTTCGGCACCTGCTCGACGGTGACCACGTAGTTGAACGCCAGCGCACCGGCGATCAGGAAGCCCACACTGGCGGTCGATTTGGCGCTCTGGCGCACGGTGTTGTAGGCGACCTTGAGGCTGACCGACCGGTAGAACACGGTGGAGACAACAAAGGCGTAGAGGGCAGCCAGTGCCGCGGCTTCGGTCGGCGTGGCAATGCCGCCGTAGATCCCCACCAGCAGGATGACGGGCAGCATCAGGGCGGGAACGGCCCTGAGCGTGATCATCGGCAACTGGCGCACCGGAACCGGCTCTTCCACCGGGTAGCCGTGGCGGCGTGCCTGGATGGCATTCATCACCATCAGGAGAAGGCCGAGGATCAGCCCGGGCGCGACCCCACCCAGGAACAGATATCCAATCGAGGTATCCGAGACGAGCGCGTAGAGAACCATTGGAATCGATGGCGGAATGATCGGCCCGATGATGGCGGACGCGGCCGTGATCGCGCCGGCATAGGAGCCCGGATACTTTCCGTCGCGCGTCATCAGATGAATGATGATGCGGCCCATGCCGACCGCATCGGCGATGGCTGAGCCCGACATGCCGGAAAAGATCAGCGAGGACACCACATTGACGTGGCCAAGCCCGCCGCGGAACCGGCCGACCAGGGCCTTGCAGAAATCCAACAGCCGGTCGGACAGCGTGCCGACATTCATCAAGTCGGCAGCGAAGATGAACAGGGGAATGGCGAGCAGGACGTAGGAGCCGTAAAGGCCATTCACCATCTGTTCCGCTGCGATGGACATGTCCTGTCCCATCAGCAGCAGATAGAAGATCGATGCGGCGAGCATGGCGTGCCCGATGGGCAGCCCGAGCACCGCCGTCATCACGATGGCAGCGACGGTGACGCCGAATTGCCAGCTCATTCAGGAGCGTCCTCGCGGACGGCGGCATGCGGGCCGACCCTGCGCGGTTCCACGGCCTTGCCGGTCAGCGCCCGCCAGAGGATCCAGAGATAGCGCAGGATCGAAACGACGAAGAACAGAATAACGACCGAGAAAACCCAGCTAAACGGAATATCGAGATACGCCGTGTCCTGGATCGACATGAACGTCACGAAATCCCAATTTGCCGCCAGCGAAACGGCATAAACCGTAACCAGCACAACGGAAAAGGCGACGCGAAACCAGCGCCGCACGCCCGGTGAAACCGCGGCGTAGACGATGTCGAAGCGGATTTCGTCCTGTTCGGATGCCGAGACGGACTGGCCCCACAGGATGACCCAAAGCCAGGCGATGACACAGACTTCCACGGTCCAGCCGACCGGGTCGCCCATCACGTAGCGCATGAAGACCTGGATGATGAAACACAGGAACATCGCGGCCAGCAGCAAGGCTGGAACAGCCTCTCCGACGGCGCGGGCCCACGCCTTGTAGTCGCGCGTCGGTCCATCCATGGCTCAAGCTTCAGGGCGAGTGAGCGGCGGTAAGCCTAAGGTGCGGAGGCGGTGGGCCGACCGTTCGGCCCACCGCACGACCGCTATTCGGCAAGCGCGTTGATTGCGTCCAGCATGCCGTCAGGCCAGCTCTCGGCGAATTCGCTTTCGAGGTAGCGGGCCTGGGCATATTCCCGGAAGGCTTCGCGGTCGGGTTCATAGACCCGCAGCCCCTCGCCTTCGAAGAACTCGACCAGTTCCTGTTCGCGGGCGAGGTGACGTGCGGTGCTCTCGGCAATCGCATCGTCGACCGCCGATTGCAGGAGTTCCTGCTGCTCCGGCGTCAGGCTGTCCCAAACCTCGGTGCCGATCGCCAGAACATCGAAGCCGATGAGGTGGCCGGTGAGAACGATCTGCGAGGTCACCTCGTAGAACCGCATGTTGTAGTCGTTGGGCAGCGGGTTGTCCTGGCCGTCGATCGCCCCGGTCTGCAGGGCGGTGTAGACCTCGGCATAGGCGAGCGGCGTCGGATTGGCGCCGATGGCTTCGCCGAGGAACTGCCACGCGTCGCCGCCCGGCATGCGCAGCGTGATGCCATTGAGGTCTGCGGGGGTCATCACCTCGATATCGTCGGACCGCAGGTTGACCTGGCGGGTTCCGAAATAGACCGGGGCGAGGACGTGGATGCCGATGTCTTCCGCCATGCCGAGCAGTTCAGCACCAACCTCGCTGTCGAACACACGGGCGAGGTGATCGGCGTCGCTGAACAGGTATGCCGAGGTCACGATGGACCATTCCGGCACCTGCTCGGCGATCGACTGCGGTGCGATCAGTCCCATCTCCAGGTTGCCGCGCTGGATGGAGGTCAGCTCCGTGCCCTGGGCAACCAGCGTCGCGCCATTGAAGACCTGCAGATCGAGCTGGTCGGCAACAGCCGCGGAGATGGCTGCGAAGGCGTCGGCACGGATGTCGCTTTCCGACACGACCGAGGACAGGCGAAGAACCGGGCGATCCTGCGCCGCAGCCATGCCGGCGGCGAGGAGGGTCGTCGACGCGGCAAGCGCCGCGACGAGCGTGAGTCCGCGAGCAGAGTACATTCTTGGTCCTCCCAAAAGATGTTATTCGATATTCTCGCTTCTACGATTCATATTTTTGCGAGCCCGTCAATAGAGAAAGAGTCAAACGACGAGCGCAGCGGGCAGTATTTGAGTCATTGAGTCAGAATACAAAATAGAAAGGCAGCCGAATACGCCTCGATAGCAATCGAATATTATCCACATATGCCATGCTGGCAAATCTATATTTCAAGATGGCTGAGGTATCATCCTGCTGCTGCGCTACATCTCTCAATTTTCCCGAGTTCTTCAGGCAAGACCACTGCGGCAAGGACGGAGCGAACGATCTGGTCGCAAAGCTGCGCCTGCGCCTTCTCCGTGAACAAGTCATCGCCAAACAGCGTTGAGAACGTGGGTCTATTTGAAACGTTGAAGAAGCACATGGCGCTTATTTGCCAGTGCAGGGAAAGTGCCGAAACATCCGTTCGGAAAATGCCGGCCTTCTTTCCCGCATCGCAGATATTGGAAAGCTGATCGATCACCGTTGAGTTAATCTTGCTGAGACCCTCAACATTCGCCAAATGTTCGGAACCGTGGATGTTTTCGATCATCACAAGCCGGATGAAATCCCAGTTGGCCCTGTGATGCTCGAATGAGAATTCGACGAGACGGATGAGCGCCTCAATGGGCTGCAAGCCTTCGAGGTTCAGCTTTTTCTCGCCATCGCGAACCTCGCGATAGGCCTTTTCAAGTACCGCCCGGTAAAGCCCTTCCTTGTCGCCGAAATAATAGAAGATCATTCTTTTCGACGTATTGGTTTGATCAGCAATGTCTTGTATCGGCGTTCCGGCAAGGCCGTGCCGCGCGAATTGCGCCGTCGCCGCGCGCAATATGTCGGCGCGAACCGCTTCCGGGTTTTGCTTCCAGGATCTGGAGGGACCGCGCGGTCCCTCGGGATTTTCGAGCATCACTGAGTCTCGCAGATCCGAGCACTAGGGCCTGGCTTCCCAAGCCTTCGCGACAATTCGGTTGACAAAATTACCCAAACGGTACATTTGAGTCAAAGATATTTTGGCACGTGTCACGCCTTGGGTGGTCAGGGGATGCCGATGACAGCCGTTCGCTCCACTCGACGGGACATCCTGGTGGGTCTCATCGGGCGGGGCATTGCGGCGTCGCGCACGCCGTCGATGCATATCGCGGAAGGAAAGGCGCAAGGGCTGCATCTCGACTATCGGATCATCGATATGGATGCGGCGGACAGATGCCACCTGACGCTTAAAGAAATATTGGAGCAGGTTGAGCGCGAGGGCTATAGGGGCGTAAATATTACGCACCCGTTCAAGGTGGAAGTCATTCCATTGCTTGATGAGTTGTCAGTCAATGCCAATGCCGTTAGTGCCGTCAACACCGTTGTATTCGACAACGGCGTGCGGAGGGGGCACAACACGGACCTGCGTGGCTTTACCGAAAGCTTTCGCCGCGAATTCGGGTCTCGCCCGCATCAGCACGTGCTGCTTGTCGGGGCCGGTGGGGCGGGCGCTGCCGTCGCCCATGCCCTGGTGGATTGTGGCGTCCGCAAGCTCTCGCTCTACGACATCGACAGGGGGCATGCCGAAAGCCTGGCAGACCATCTGGCCGGCAAGGCTGCGGGCGTTTCGGTCAACGCCGTTGCCGATCTGGCGGCAGTGATCGCGGAGGACCGCCCCGACGGCCTGGTGAACGCCACGCCCATGGGGATGGCGAACCGGCCGGGTTCGGCCGTTCCCCCATCGCTGCTGGCGCCTCAGATATGGGTGATCGACATCGTCTACTTCCCCCTGGAAACGGAGCTGCTGCGCGCCGCCCGGGCACGCGGGTGCCACGCGGTGAACGGCGAGGGCATGGCCATCTTCCAGGCGGTTCGCGCCTTCGAGCTGTTCACGGGTCTGCCGGCCGACCCGGACCGAATGCGGGCAACGTTTGAGTCGTTCGGCCGCCCCACGCCAGACACTCCGGGCGCCGGCGTGCTGAACGGTGACGATCTTGAAATACAGGACCGGCGCAGACGCCAGGATTCGTTGGGTTTGTCCAATCGCGGATAGGGGGCTGGGCCCGTAGGGCTGACCAGCAGGCTCGTTTCACTGCGCGATGTGTCGACACAACCTTTGACCATTTGGCTTTGGCCATTCGGCTTTGACCATTCGGAAGGATCTGATGTTCGGCTTGCAGGGCGATGTCTTGATCGAGGACGAGTTCCTCCGCGATGGGCTGCAGAACGAGCAACGGATTTTCTCCATCGCGGAGAAACTGTGGTTCGTCTCAGCACTTGAGGCGGCCGGCCTGCGGCGCATCCAGCTCGGCTCCTTCGTGCACCCCAAGCGCGTGCCGCAGATGGCCGATACCGATGAGCTGTTTGACCGGATCGTGCCGAAGCCGGGGGTGGTCTATTCCGCACTGGTCCTCAACGACGCGGGATTGAGCCGGGCTCTGTCGGCAGACGTGAACCACCTGTCGATCTCCGTTTCCGCTTCGGAGTCCCACTCCAGGAAGAACACCAACCGGACCTGCGCCGAAGCCCGCGCGGCGATCACGCCGACCATCGAACGGGCGCTGTCCGAAGGCATCGCCGTGCGTGCGGGCATCCAGTCGGCCCTCGGCTGCGGCTTTGAAGGGCGGATCGACCCGGACCGGGTGGTGGAGATCGCGCGGGCGTTCTCCGCACTGGGCGTGCAGGAAATCAACATCGCGGACACCGCAGGGCTGGGCAATCCCAGGCAGGTGTTCGAGCTGTGCAGCCGGCTGCGCCAGGAAATAAGCCCGGAGACGGCACTGTCGCTGCACCTGCACGACACGCGGGGGCTCGGCCTGGCCAACATGGTCGCGGGGCTTGAGGCCGGCGTGCGCATCTTCGATGCCGCCCTCGGCGGTCTTGGCGGCTGCCCCTTCATCCCCAAGGCGACCGGGAACATCGCGTTGGAGGACGCGGCCTATCTGTGCGCGGAGCTGGGGCTGGAGACGGGGATCAGTTGGCAGGCGCTCCGCCGCCCGGTGGCGGAAGCGGAAGCGCTGCTGGGGCGCGTTCTGCCGGCGCGCGCAAGCCATCTGCCGCTGCCCCCCTGGGAGCCAATGGAGGCGGCGAGCTGATGGGCCATCCCTACTCCCTGTCCTACCTGACCGTGCCCGGCGTGACCCCGCCGGAGCAGACCTATATTGCGGCCAAGACGGGCTATGAGTTCGTCAGCTACCGGCTGTTTCACCTCGGCGTGCCCGGCGAACCGGACATCGACCCGACATCGCCGCAGGTGGTGCGGGCCACCAAGCAGGCGCTGGCCGATACCGGGATCGCCTGCTTCGACATCGAGCTTTTCCGCATCGTGCGGGATGTCGATCCGCAGAAATTCCTGCCGGCCTTCGAAGCCGGTGCGGAGCTTGGCGCGCGCCAGCTCATCTGCTCGGCCTGGACCGATGTGCGCAACGATCGGCGGTTCATCGTCGATACGTTTGCCGAGATCTGCGATCTCGCGGCCCCCTTCGGCCTGACGGCCAACCTGGAGTTCCCGGCGTTTTCCCGGCTGACGACGCTGGACGAGGTGGTCGACATCCTCGACCGCACCGGGCGCCCGAACCAGGGCATCCTGGTCGATACGCTCTACATGCACTTCAACAAGGCGCCGCTGCTGGCGGTGGAGCGCGTTCCGCAGGAATGGATCAACTTCCTCCACATCTGCGATGCCGAAGACCTGGCCTTCACCAAGGCGGAAATGATCCACATCGCCCGGGATGCCCGGCTGTATCCGGGTGAAGGCGCCATCGACTTCTGGGCGGTCAACTACCTGTTCCCCGACCTGCCGCTCGCCATCGAGCTTCCCCACGCCGAACGGCTGGCAGCACTGGGTCCCGAACAACACGCCAAGAACTGCATCGACGCTGCTCGCGCCGTCTTTGACGACGGCGCGGCGAACCCACGAAACGCGATCTGAATGTCGCGAACGTATTTGGGAGACCTCAGGAATGCCACGAGACATCACAAAGGAAGAGATCGATACCGTCGACGCGATGATCGCACGCGCCCGCGCGGCGATGGACGCAATCAAGGACTACGATCAAGCCCAGGTGGACCGGCTGGCGCGGGCGCTTGGCTGGCACTGCGGCAACGAGACGACCTTCGTGCGCATTGCCCAGATGGGCGTGGACGAGAGCGGTATCGGCGATCGCGCCGGCCGCGCCGGCAAGCGCTTCAAGGTGCTTGGCGTGCTGCGCGATGCGTTGCGCCAGAAGTCGGTCGGTGTGATCGAGGACATCCCGGAAAAGGGGATCACCAAGATCGGCAAGCCGGCGGGCGTGATCGCCTCCTTGATCCCGACGACCAACCCGGAACTGACCCCGCCGGTTACCGGGATCTACGCCGTCAAATGCAAGGACGCGGTGATCTTCTCTCCCCACCCTCGCGCCAAGAACACGACCAACGAGATGGTGCGCGTGATGCGCGCAACGCTGACGAAGCTGGGCGCGCCGGCGGACATCTTCCAGTGCGTGGAAAACCCCTCCATCCCGATGACCAACTACCTGATGAGCCGGTGCGACCTGACGCTGGCGACGGGTGGCAAGCCGATGGTGCGTGCGGCCTACAGCTCCGGCAAGCCGGCGTTCGGGGTGGGGGCCGGCAATTCCACGATGGTGATCGACGAGACCGCGAACATCGCCGAGGCGGCGCAGAACACCAGGGTCTCGAAGCTGTCGGACTTCGGCTCCGGCTGTTCGGCGGACGGCAACCTGGTCATCGTCGACCAGGTCTACGACCAGATGAAAGCGGCACTGATCGCCGAAGGCGCCTACCTGTGTTCGGATGCGGAAAAGGAGCGGCTGGCCAAGGCCCTGTGGGACGAGGATGGCGGGCGCCGCATCGAAACCGTTGCGGTCTCGGCCAAGAAGATCGCCGAGGCGGCGGGCATCGACCTGCCGGATCACTGCAAGTTCATCATGGTGGAGCAGGAGGGGATCGGCAAAGAGCACCCCTTCAGCCGCGAAAAGCTGTCCGTCACCCTGGCACTCTTCCGGGCCAAGGATTTCGACGACGCACTGGCCAAGGTCCGCGCGATCTTCGAGGTGGGCGGCAAGGGGCACTCCTGCGGCATCTATTCCTTCGATGAGGAGCGCATTCTGCGCCACGCCGAGAATGCGCCGGTGTCCCGCGTCATGGTGCGGCAGCCCCAGTCGAAGGCGAATGCGGGCAGCTTCTCCAACGGCATGCCGATGACCTCGTCGCTGGGCTGCGGCATCTGGGGCGGCAACATCACCAACGAGAACGTTTCCCTGAAGCACTACATGAACGTGACCTGGGTTGCCCGGCCGATCCCGGAAGATCGGCCGTCGGACGAAGAACTCTTTGGCGAGTTCTACAACACCGAGGTGATGTGATGGGCATGGGCAATATTGGGGCCAGGAAAGACATCAACGCCAACCAACTGGTCCGCTATCTGGGACATCGCGGCATAGAGCGCATTTTCGGTTTGTGCGGGCATACGAACATCGCCGTGCTTTCGGCGATGGCGAACAGCAAGATGCGCTTCGTCAATGTGCGCCACGAGCAGGTTGCCGCCCACGCGGCGGATGGCTACGCCCGCGTCACCGGCAAGGCATCCGTCCTGCTGGTCCACCTGTCGCCGGGGCTCACCAATGCCACCACCGGGGTGGCCAACGCGGCCTTGGACTGCATCCCCATGGTGGTGATCGCCGGGGATGTGCCCAGCTACTACTACGGCAAGCACCCCCACCAAGAAGTGAACCTGCACGCCGACGCCAGCCAGTACGAAATCTACCGTCCGTTCGTGAAGCGGGCCTGGCGGGTCGATACCCCCGAGCTGCTGCCCGAGATCCTGGAAAAGGCTTTCCTGCTGGCGGAGAGCGGGCAGCCCGGCCCGGTTCTGGTGAACGTGCCGATGGACCTGTTCTCCGCCGAAGTCGAGGTGGGGCATTGGGAGCGGGTGAGAACCGGCACCAAATCGCTGACCCGGCCGACCATCAGCGAGGAGACGGCACGCGCCGTCGTCTCGCGGCTGGCCGACGCCCGCTCCCCGGTGCTCTATGTCGGCGGCGGCGTGGCCATCGCCCGGGCCTTCGATGAGCTGCGCGCCTTCGTCGACCACATGCAGATCCCGGTTGCCCACTCCCTCATGGGCAAGGGGGCGCTGGCCGACGATCATCCGCTGGTGCTGGGGATGACGGGGTTCTGGGGGACCAAGTTCACCAACGAGCAGACCCTGGCGGCCGACTGGATCCTCGGGCTGGGCACGCGCTTCAAGGAAGCCGACTGTTCGTCCTGGTACTCCCAATACACGTTCAACATCGGCGATGGCGCCTCCAAGCTCATCCACATCGATATCGAGCCGCAGGAAATTGGCCGCAACTACCCCACCGAGATCGGCGTGGTGGCCGACCTGAAGGAAGCCCTCACGGTGCTCAACCGCGTCGCCCGCGAGATGCTGCCCAATGGGCGGGCCGCACCGGGCGTGGTGGACCGGATTGCAGCGGAGCGTGCCGCGTTCGCCGCGCAGAACCGGGACATGCAGACATCCGATGCCTTCCCCATGATGCCGGAACGCATCCTCGCCGATCTGCGCGCGGCCATGCCCCGAAATGCCATCCTGACCTCGGACGTGGGCTGGAACAAAAACGGCGTCGCCCAGCAGTTCGACATCCTCGAACCGGGATCGATCCTGATCCCCGGCGGCTTCGCGACCATGGGCTTCGGCCCGTCCGCGGCCATCGGCGCCAAGATCGCAGCCCCCGATCGGGTGGTGATCTCGCTGGTTGGCGATGGCGGTTTCGGCCAGAACCCGTCGATGCTGGCGACGGCGCAGGCCGAAGGCACCGCCGTGATCTGGATCGTCATGAACAACAACGCCTACGGCACGATCGCGGGTCTGCAGAAGGCGAACTATGGCCTGACGCTCGGCACCACGTTCCCCCACGCAGCGTCTCTGCAAGAGCAGATGCCGGACTACGCGGCGATTGCCCGTGGCTACGGCTGCAACGGTGTGCGCGTTACCTCCGCGGAGGACTTCCGGCCGGCCCTGGAAGACGCCATCGCCAGCGGATGCCCAACCGTGATCGACGTGGCCATGGTCAACAACCCAACGCCGACATCGGGGCATTGGAACATCCTCGATATCTACTCGCCGGAGGGCTCTGCCGGGCACGTGGCCACAGATTGACGCTGGAGACGACCGGTTCTCCACCACGTCAGGGACGGGGACATGCAGACTTCCATTGCCACCGTGTCGATTGCGGGCGAGCTGAACGACAAGCTGAACGCGATTGCGAGCAGTGGCTTCGACGGGATCGAGATCTTTGAGCAGGATTTCGTCGCGCAAAGCGGGCCGCCATCGGAAATCGGGCAGATGGTGCGTGACCACGGCCTGAGGATCGACCTGTTCCAACCGGTTCGCGATTTCGAGGGGCTGCCGGAGCCGCTTCGCTCCAAGGCGTTCGATCGCATCGAGCGTCGGTTCGACATCATGGAGGAGCTGGGGACCCACCTGCTGCTGGTGAGTTCCAGCGCGCACCCCGACTCCCTTGGAGGCATTGACCGCATCGCCGCCGATTTCGCCGAGCTGGGCGAGCGCGCGGCGGCACGGCACATGCGCGTTGGCTTCGAGGCGCGGGCCTGGGGTCGCTTCGTGTCGGACTACCGGGATGCCTGGGAGGTCGTGCGGCGCGCCGACCACCCCGCCATCGGCATCATCCTCGACAGTTTTCACACCCTGGCAAAACGGGTCGATCCCTCCGGCATCCGCGCGATCCCGGCGGATCGCATCTTCCATGTCCAGCTTTCCGACGCCCTGCGCATCGAGATGGATCTGGAGTACATGTCGCGCCACTTCCGCTGCCTGCCCGGCGAAGGCGACTTGCCGCTGCTGGACTTCATGAGTGCGGTGTCAGCGACCGGCTACGACGGCCCGTACAGCCTTGAACTCTTGAATGGCCAAAGCCGCGGGGGCATCGCCCGCACCGCCGCCCAGGATGGGCGCCGGTCCCTGCTGTACCTGGCCGATCAGGTCCGCCGCATCGAACCCAGTTCGCCGATCACCGCGCAGACCATGCCCGCGAAAAGCAGGCTGCGCGGGGTGGAGTTTGTCGAGTTCACCGCAAACGACCGCGAAGCCGCCGCCCTCGGGCACATGCTCGCAGCACTCGGCTTCGCGCCCACCGCGAGACACATCGCCAAGTCCCTGACGCTCTGGCGCCAGGGCAACATCAACATCGTGGTCAATACCGAGCAGGAGGGGTTCGCCCATTCCGCCTACGTGATGCACGGAACCAGCGTGTGCGACATCGGCCTGCTCGTGGAGAACGCGTCGGCGACGGCAGAGCGCGCCAAGAAGCTCGGCGCCAACCTGTTTGCCCAGCGCCTTGGCGCCAGAGAATTGGCCATCCCGGCGGTGCGCGGCGTCGGCGGCTCGGTTCTGCACTTCCTGGACCAGGAAACCGAACTCGCGGACGTCTGGGAGCGGGAATTCGTTCCGCTGGGAACCGAAGACGCGATCCGTCCGGTCGGCCTCAACCGTGTCGATCACGTTGCCCAGGTCATGAGCCAGGAAGAGATGGTGTCCTGGACGCTGTTCTACACCTCAATATTCAATGTTGAGAAGTCGCCTGAATTCGATGTGGTCGATCCGGGCGGAATTGTTCACTCGCGCGCGCTGCAATGCGATGACGGGTCTGTGCGATTTACCTTGAATGGCGTGAATACGGATCGGAGTTTTGCCGGTCGCTTCATGGCGGATAGCTACGGATCTTCCGTGCAGCACATTGCCTTCGCGGTGCACAATATCTTCGAGACGGCCGGCAGATTGGCGGACAATGGATTTGAAAGCCTGCCCATATCAGAAAACTACTATGCGGACATCGCGGCCCGCTTCGATCTCGCCCCGGAAACTGTCGAGTCGCTGAAGTCCCACAACATTCTTTATGACGAGGATGGCAACGGCGGCGCCTACTTCCAGATCTACTCCAAGCCCTATGGCGATGGCTTCTTCTTCGAGATCGTTCAGCGGCAGAACGGCTATTCCGGGTATGGCGCGCAGAACGCAGCCTACCGGACGGCTGCCCTCAAGCGGCTTGCCCGGCCGGTGGGGGTGCCGCACCGGAATGGCACCGGTGCCGGCAAGTCTACCGCCTGAGGGTCTAGGCCGCCGACGCGAAGGGAGAACTGGGCGCAAGGCTCACGCCATGGTCCGCGGGTCCGCTCACGCAATCTCGCCCGCCGACACGGCGACCAGGTAGATCGACAGCACGAACAGGATCGTCTGGATCAGGCGCATATAGATCTGGTCGGGAAGCGCCTGGGCCAGCTTGCGCCCCAGCACCGCACCCACCGACGCCACGGCGGCCATTGCCAGGAACGACCGCCACTCCACATTCGCCAGCAGCCCGACGGAGGCATAGGCGGGCAGCTTGAACAGGTTGACCGCGGCGAAAACGATCGTGTTGGTGCCGGCGTATTCCATCTTCGGCAACCGCTGGGGCAGCACGAAGGCCTGGAACGGCGGCGCGCCGGTGTGGGAGACGAAGCTGGTCATCCCCACCAGAACGCCCCAGAAGGCGCCACGGCGCGGGTTGAACGGCTCCACCCGCGCGATGTTGCGCAGCCGCCTGGCGACCGCCTGCAGGCAATAGGCCAGCCCGATCATCCCGGTGAGGAAGGTGGCCAGGGCGGCGGACACATAGGGCGCCAGAAAGGCTGCCAGAACGACACCGACCAGCCCGGCCGGCACCAGCAGAAGCACGTTGCGCCGTGAATACTCCCGCCGATAGAGCCACACCCCGACCCCATCGCTGACAATATAGATCGGCAGCAGCGTGCCGGCGGCGAGCAGCGGGTCCATCCAGATCGACAGAAGGGGCACCGCCAGCGTGCCGGCCGAGGCAAGACCACCTTTGGAAGACCCCACGATCAGGGCGGCCAGCAAGAAAAGCCAAAGATGATCCATCCGGCGTCCGACCTTCTGAACGGCACTTCGGGGAGCGCTTCATCCCGATGGCTGGAGATTGGGCGGAAGCGAAGAGGGCGGGCAAGCAGGACAGTCCATTCGGGGCGCAAATGCTGCCGTAGGGGGCTCCGAACGCCGTTCGACATCCAAGCCGGCGCTCAAGTGTGAGTGCCAGGCGTAATCTCCC
>JAGQRL010000151.1:1308-2182 GCA_020425485.1 Rhodospirillaceae bacterium | reverse complement strand
CGACGCCCTGGGCGATGCCGCCATGGACCTGCCCTTCGACGATCATCGGGTTGATGATCTTGCCGAAGTCGTCCACCGCCACGAACTGCACGATCTCCACCACGCCGGTGTCGGGATCGACCTCGACCTCGCAGATCTGCGTGCCGGAGGGGAAGGTGAAGTTGAGCGGGTCGTAGAACGCGCTTTCCTCCAGCCCCGGCTCCACGCCTTCGGGGTAGTTGTGGGGCACGTAGGCGGCGAAGGCGACTTCCTGGATCGACTTGGCCTTGTCGGTGCCGGCGACGGTGAACTTGCCGTCGGCGAACTCGATGTCGGCTTCCGAGGCTTCCAGCAGGTGGGCGGCGATCTTCTTGCCCTTGGCGACGATCTTGTCCGCCGCCTTCACCAGCGCCGAACCGCCCACGGCCAGCGAACGCGAGCCGTAGGTGCCCATGCCGAAGGGGGTCTGCATGGTGTCGCCGTGCACCACCTCCACCTGGTCGACCGGGACGCCCAGATAGCTGGAGATCAACTGGGCGAACGCCGTTTCATGGCCCTGGCCGTGGCTGTGGCTGCCGGTGTGCACGGTGACGTTGCCGGTGGGGTTGAAGCGGATGGCGCCGCTTTCCCACAGGCCGACGCCGCCGCCCAGCGCGCCGACGGCGGCCGAGGGGGCGATGCCGCAGGCTTCGATGTAGCAGGAGAAGCCGACGCCGCGCAGCTTGCCGCGGGCGGCGGAATCCGCCTTGCGCGTGGCATAGTTGGCGTAGTCGGCAAGCTCCAGCGCCTTGGTCATGTGCTTGTCGTAGTCGCCGATGTCATAGGACATGATCACGGCGGTCTGGTAGGGGAACTGGTCGGGCTGGATGAAGTTGCGCCGGCGCAGTTCCGCCGG
>JAGQRL010000151.1:0-1227 GCA_020425485.1 Rhodospirillaceae bacterium | reverse complement strand
ACCGGCGTGGTGTGGGTGTAGACCGCATCCACCTCGCCGTAGATCGCCGGGATGTCGTACTGGCCCGACAGCAGCGTCATGTAGAGGTAGGTCGGCACCGCCGTGCTGAACAGCGAGGCCCACGCCCCGATATTGGCGAAGGTCTTCACCCGGAGGCCGAGGATCTTGCCGTTGGCATCCATCGCCAGTTCGGCGTGGGTGACGTGGTCGCGGCCATGGGCGTCGGTGAGGAAGCTCTCGCTGCGCTCCGCCGTCCACTTCACCGGGCGCTTCACCTTGCGGGCCGCCCAGGCGCAGATGGTCTCTTCGGGATAGACGTAGATCTTCGAGCCGAAGCCGCCGCCCACATCCGGCGCGACGATGCGCAGCTTGTGTTCCGGCGCCAACTGCACGAAGGCCGACAGCACCAGGCGCGCCACATGGGGGTTCTGGCTGGTGGTGTAGAGCGTGGTGATGTCCGTACCGGCATCGTATTCGCCCAGTGCGGCCCGCGGCTCCATGGCATTGGGCACCAGGCGGTTGTTGACGATGTCCAGCTTGGTGATGTGGGCGGCTTTGGCGAAGGCCGCCTCGGTCGCCGCCTTGTCGCCGATGCACCAGTCGAACGCCGTGTTGTTGGGCACGTCGTCATGCACCTGGGGCTGGCCCGGCTGGCTGGTGGTGCCGGTGGCGATGGTGGCCGGCAGCGGCGTGTACTCCACCTCCAGCGCATCGGCCGCATCGCGGGCCTGGGCGTAGGTTTCCGCGATGACCACGGCCACCGCCTCGCCGACATAGCGCGCCCGGTCGACCACCAGCAGCGGGTGGCCCGGCGTCTTCATCGGCGAGCCGTCCTTGCTGTGGATCATCCAGCCCGCCGGCAGCGGACCCAGGCCATCGGCCGTCACGTCAGCGCCGGTGAACACCGCCAGCACGCCCGGCATGCCGAGGGCCGACGCCGTGTCGATGGAGTCCACGCTGGCGTGGGCGTAGGGCGAGCGGACGAAGCAGGCATACACCTGCCCGAACCGGTCGATATCGTCTGTGTACCGGCCCGTGCCGGTGAGGAAACGCCTGTCCTCCTTGCGGCGGACGGCGACGCCGATTCCGTCGGCAGTCATCAACATGCCTCCCTATACGACTTTGTTTGATTGGACGCCTTGGGGCGCCGCGTCATTCGGCAGCCTGCTTGGCGCCGCCCATGGTGGCGGCACAGTCCAGGATGGCCTTGACGATGTTGTGGTAGCC
>JAGQRL010000150.1 GCA_020425485.1 Rhodospirillaceae bacterium | reverse complement strand
TCGGCGGGGGCCGCCCCACCGGCTCCCGCCGAGCGGTCGGCGGCGGTCGGGCCGGCGCAGGCAGCAAGACCCGAGACGGCGGCGAGCGCCACCAGGCTGCGCAAGATCGGGCGCATCGTCATCCATCCCCTCCCGTCGGGCCGTGCGTTAGCCGGCCGGCCCCAATCAAAGTTTCTACACCGGCTCCATCAGCTTCAGCGCCATCGCCGTCTGAAGCTTTTGCTGCAAGGCCGCTTCGGCTTCCAGCGGGAAGTTGCTGCGCAGATCGGCCCACAGGAAGTGGTCGCGCGCAAAGGCCCAGTCGACCAGCGGCGCCACCTCCCGCGGCACCTTCACCGGCGCACCGCCGGCCAAAGGCTTGGCCGCCAGCTCGCCGTCGCCGCCGCGCTCCAGGGCAAAGCCGCGCCACAGCACGCGGATCTGCAGCACCGGCCGGCGGTCCGGCAGCGAGAACGCCCGCAACTGCTCGAACGCCTTGTCACGCTGGAACTTGCGCATGGTCGGCGACACGCTGGGGTCCTGCATCACCTTGGCGAGCTTCTCCGCCAGCATCTTCACGTGCTGTTCGTGCTCGGCCTTGTCGTCGAAATGCGGCAGCCGCATGCGGAATTCCGGCACCTGCGCCAGGTGGGGCACCATCAGGTTGATGAGGTCCACACCGGTGTAGTGGCGGGCGCCCAGGGACAGGTGCAGGCTTTTGTCCGATGCCAGCGCGCGGTGGTACTGGCCCTGCGGCACGTACAGCATGTCGCCGGGTTGCATCTTCACCGTCATCGCCAGCTTGCCCTTCTGGCGTTCGCGCTCTTCCTGGGTGATCTCGTTGGCGCGGAAGCCGGGGAATTCCGCGGCATAGGGGATCTTGCCCTCGAAGATCTCCCACTCCTTCTCGCCCTCAAGCTGCACGGCGAACACCTGCAAGGTGTCGAAATGCGCGCCCTAGCCGCGCGTGCCGTCCCACGAGCAGAAGGCGTTGGAGGTGACGACGGCGCCCAGCACGGATTCCATGGAGGCGGCGAGCGCCCGCAGCTCCGGCGTCAGGCCGTGCAGCTTTTCCACGGCGACGGTGGCGCCGCGGCGCAGCAGCTCGGTGAGCTTGCCGACATCCGGCACCATGGCCTTGCGCCCATCCCAGCCCATGCCGGGGTTGCCGTATTGCTGCGGCGGGATGGGCCGGCCATCGAGCGCCACATCGATGGAATCGGCCGACCACAAGCCGCCGATGGCGAGCAGCTCGTTGAGCCGCTTCCACGACAGCAGGTCGCGAAACCGATCCGGGTCGCCCTTCAGATGGACGGGCCGGCGGTCGTAATACTCTGCAAGAAAGGTCCGTGGATCCAGCGGCGCCACCAGTTCGGCGAACGACCAGGCAGGCTTTCCGGCAATCGTAACGGCGGTGTCTGCGGACATGGTACGGCACGCCTCCCGACAGCTTCGATGAGGTGGCGAGACCCTGCCACGGAGCCCCCGCCAAAACAACATGGCCCCCGCCCGCACCCGGCCGCGGGGCCGGCCCACCGCCACGCCGGTGCCGCAGCGGGCGTTGTGCCGCTGCAGCGGGCGGTAAACGACTCGGTTTAGGACTGCCGGCGGTGCGGCAGACGTCAAAGAATTGCAGCGTCTATTTCGGCGTTTTACTTGCAGCACTGCGATTCAAGTGCCCGGCACTGCGACATTTCTGACGCTCCGGCGCGGTGGCGGCTGCCAAATTGACGCGCCCCGCCTCCCACAACCCGCACATTCCTGCGGCTCTCAGGCAACAGGTGCGACAATATGGCAACATATTGGCCGACACATATGGCGTTGCAGCGGACCATCAAATCCGCTCCAATCTAGTCGATTCTGTGTTGCCTTTCTGGCAGAGGTGGCGCAGAAACAGTACGGTTCCTTACGAATCAGTAATTCCTAAGAAATCAACTCGGATATTGGGAGCGCGAAGGTGCCCGGGCACAGTGAGACGAACGCCCCTCAGTTGAACCGCCGCAAACTCCTCGGGGGCATGGTGGGAGTTGCGGCCGTAACGGCGTTGCCGCCCCTGCATGAAGCCATGGCAACGCTTGGCAACCACCGATCGGTCTCGCTGTACGATCCCAGCCGCATGACGTCGCTGGACGTGACGTACTTCCAGGACGGCTGGTACAGCCCCGATGCGCTGGCGCAGATCAACTTCTTCATGCGCGACCGCCGCAACGACCAGATCATGCAGATGGACCCGCAGCTCGTCGATCTGATGTGCGCGGTGCAGACCCAGCTGGGCGCGCAGCTCCCCATCCACCTGGTCAGCGGCTACCGCTCGCCGGCCACCAACGCCTACCTGGCCGCCCGCAGCGGCCGCGTGGCCCAGAACAGCTATCACATGTACGGGCGGGCGGCGGATATCCGCATCCCCGGCATCAGCCTGGCCGGCCTGCGCCAGACGGCCCTGGCGCTGCAGGGCGGCGGCGTCGGCTACTACCCCAGCTCCGACTTCGTGCATATCGACAACGGCCCCGTGCGCAATTGGTGAGCGCGGGGCGCCCGTTCGCCCATCCCGCCCAGTCGATCGCAATGGCTTGACACCCGGGCCCGGGGACGCTTCGTCTCGGGGCCTGTTGGGCTGTCTTGCGCCGGGCTTTGAGCCGGCGGCACCGATGCAGCCTGTGCCCGGAGGTGAGTGAGGCCGCCATGCCTGCCGATCCCGCGGACCCGCCCCGCGTCGCCGCCGTCGTGCCGGCGCTGAACGAGGCGGAGAATATCGCCGTCCTGGGGCGAGAGATCGCCACGGCGCTCGCCCCCCTCGGCGGCTACGAGATCATCGTGGTGGACGACGGCAGCAGCGACGGCACCAGTGCCGCCGCGCTCGCCCTGCGTGCCGAGGGCGTGCCCATGCGGGTGCTGCGCCACGACCGGCGCAGCGGCCAGAGTGCGGCCATCGTCACCGGCGTGCGGGCGGCCACCGCCCCCTGGATCCTGACGTTGGACGGCGACGGCCAGAACGATCCCGCCGATGCGCCGGCCCTGCTGGCCCGCGCCTGGGAGGAAGACCTCGACCTCGTCGGCGGCCTGCGGCTGAAGCGGCAGGACACCTGGTCGCGCCGGGTCGCCACCCGCTTTGCCAACGGCTTGCGCCAGGCATTGCTGAAGGACGGCTGCGTGGACACCGGCTGCGGGCTGAAGGTGGTGCGCCGCGAGGTTTTCTTACGGCTGCCCTATTTCAGTGGTCTACACCGCTTCCTGCCGGCCCTGGTGCTGAGCTATGGCGGCCGCGTCGCCTTCGTGCCGGTGGGCCACCGGCCGCGCCAGCACGGCCAGACCAAGTACACCAACTGGCGGCGGGCACTGGTGGGCATTGCCGATCTGCGCGGCGTCATGTGGTTGCGCCGCAGAACAATCTTGCCCACAAAGGTGACTGAGGAGTAGGGATTTAACGACGCGAGTCGAACCCGCCGGCCATAGATGCCCGCCCGGCCTCGCACCGGGGATCGCAGAAGGAAGCGGTTTGGATGTTCATTCTGGATAGCATTGCCGAATGGTTTGGGCGCCTCGGCGCCTATTTCGACGGCATGCCGACGTCCGAACTGGTGTGGCTGGGCATTGGCTTCTTGGGCCAGGGCCTGTTCTTCATGCGCTTTCTGTTCCAGTGGATCTACAGCGAGCGGGCGCGGCGCAGCGTGATGCCGGAGGTGTTCTGGTACTTCAGCTTCTTCGGCGGTGCCACCCTGCTGGCCTATGTGATCTACCGGGCCGATCCGGTGCTGATCGTCGGCCAGGCGACCGGCCTGCTGATCTATTCCCGCAACATCTACTGGGTGTGGCGCGACAAGCTGGCGGCCCGCCGGCATGTCCACGGGGCCGAGGACGTGCCCGCCGAATAGGCTGGCGATGACCCCAGCACAGCCGATCGACACCCGCGCCGTCTGCCCCTGGCATCTGCCGGGCCCGCGCTGGTATGCCGGCCTCGCCGCCGCCATCGCGCTCACCGTCATCTTCCTCGATACCGGCTTTGCCCGCGCCATGCACGGTGCGCCCGCCTGGCTGAACGAAGCGTTCCAGGCGATCACCGCAACGGGCGAGTCCACCTATTCGCTGGTGCCGCTGGGACTGGCATGGCTGGTGGCCGCCGCCGCCTGGCTGGCCCAGAAGGATCGTGGCGAGGCGGGGGAGGCCGCCGTGGCACTGCAGGCGATCGGCTTCCTGTTTGTCGCCATCGCCGGTTCCGGCATCGCCACCAATGTCGTCAAGCAGGTGATCGGCCGCTCCCGTCCCGTACTGCTGGACACGCTGGACTATTCCGGCTTCCACCCCTTCGCCTTCGACTACGCCTTCCAGTCCTTCCCGTCGGGCCACGCCAACACGGTGTTCGCCGCGGCGGTGGCCCTGGCGGTGCTGGCGCCGCGCTGGCGCTGGGGGCTGATCGCCATCGCCACCCTGTTCGCCCTCAGCCGTGCTGTGATCGCCGCCCACTACCTGGGCGACGTGATTGCCGGCGGGGCGCTGGCCTACCTCACCACCCTGTGGCTGCGCGACCGCATGGCCGCCCGCGGCTGGCTGTTCGAGCGCACGCAAGGCGGCGGTTCGCGCCTGCGGCCGGAAGCAGCGGCCCTTCTGGCCATCGGCCTGCCGGGCGGCAGATCATCGGTGCTGCCCGGCCGCCAACCTTGACAGGCCCCCGCCCGCAGCGCATATGAACGGTCCGCGCGGCCCGGGGTTTCGGGCCGTGATGTGTTTTTGCGTGTGTGATCGGGACCGGACCCATGAAGATCGTCAATTCGCTGAAGACGTTGAAGACCCGCCACCGCCAGTGCCGGGTGATCCGCCGTCGCGGCCGCGTCTACGTGATCAACAAGTCCAATCCCCGGTTCAAGGCGCGCCAGGGCTGACCGCCGCTGCCCGGCTTGGCGCCGGGCCGCACGGCCGTCCTCTAGCGCCCCCGCCGGGCAGCAGCCAGGAGCCGTGCCATGCCGCCAGCCAAGCCGCGCCAGCCTAGGCGCCCCCGCAATCCCTTCGCCGTGCCCTTGAGGCGCCGCGGCCACGGGGTTGAGCCGAACAAGAAGGCGTATACCCGCAAGGGCCGGTCGAAGGACCGGCCCTTTGACGTTTCGGGGGCTTTCGCTGCCTAAGGTCCGCCGCCCGCGCTTGATGCGCCCCGGCACCCCTTCCATACTCGGCCCCGAACGGGCAGCAAGCCCGACCGCAGGGGGCGCCCGATGCAGACCAACTTCACCCTCGCCCAACTCGCCGACCAGGCGGTGGCGGAGTCCGAAAAGATCCTGCGCACCTGCGTGCATTGCGGGTTCTGCCTGGCCACCTGCCCCACCTACACCCTGCTGGGCGATGAGCTCGACAGCCCGCGCGGCCGCATCTACCAGATCAAGGACATGCTGGAGAACGACCGGCCGGCACCGGACACGCTGGTGACCCATATCGACCGCTGCCTGTCGTGCCTGGCCTGCATGACCACCTGCCCGTCGGGCGTGCACTACCAGCACCTGGTGGACCACGCCCGCACCCATATCGAACACACCTACAAGCGGCCCTTCGCCGACCGGGCGATGCGCTGGATGCTGGCCCATGTGATCCCCCACCCCACGGTGTTCCGCTTCGCCCTGCTGGGCGCCATGCTGGGCCGCTGGACGGCGCCCCTGATGCCGGCGCGGATGAAGGCCATGCTGGCACTGGCGCCCAAGCGCATGGCCGGGCCAAGCTGGGTGGACCGGCCCCAGGTGATCGCGGCGGAAGGCCCGCGCCGCCAGCGCGTGGCGCTCCTCACCGGCTGTGCCCAGCAGGTGCTGGACCCGCAGATCAACGAAGCCACCGTGCGCCTGCTCACCCGCCACGGCGTGGAGGTGGTGATCGCCAAGGGCGCCGGCTGCTGCGGTGCCGTTACCCACCACATGGGCAAGGAGGCCGCCGCCCTGGTGGCCACCCGCGCCAATGTCGCCGCCTGGTCCAAGGAGATGGCGGAGTTCGGCGGCGAGGGGCTGGATGCCATCGTCATCAACACCTCGGGCTGCGGCACCTCGGTGAAGGACTACGGCTTCATGCTGCGCGGCGAAGCGGAGTGGGCGGAACGTGCCGCCGCCGTGTCCGCCAAGACCAAGGACATCTCCGAATTCCTCATCGGCATGGAGCTGCTGCCGCGGGTGGTGGAGACCGGCCACCGCATCACCTACCACTCCGCCTGTTCCATGCAGCACGGCCAGAAGATCACCCAGGAGCCCAAGACGCTGCTGAAGCGCGCCGGCTTCAAGGTGAAGGAAGTACCGGAAGGCCACCTGTGCTGCGGCTCCGCCGGCACCTACAACCTCTTGCAGCCGGCCATCGCCACGCGCCTGCGCGACCGCAAGGTGGCCAATATCGAACGCACCCGGCCGCAGTTCATCGTCACCGGCAATATCGGCTGCATGAGCCAGATCGCCACGGGCACGGAGCTGCCCATCGTCCACACCGTGCAGCTGCTGGACTGGGTGACCGGCGGACCGCTGCCGGTGCCGCTGGAAGGCAAGGTGGAGGAGCGGCCGGTGGCACCTGCCGCAGAGCCCACAGCCCCGGCAGTGGCGGCGGAATAGGCGTCAGGCTTCCGTCGCCCCCGGCAGGGCGGCCAGCGCCGTACGGGCGATGTCCAGATCCAGCGGCGCGTCGCCGGTATCGATGCCGATGGCGCCCACCAGCCCGCCGTCGAGAAAGACCGGCAGGCCGCCCGGCCCCAGGGGATCGCCCTCGCCGCCCGTGGCCGTGCCCAGGGCCGCCGCCCGCGTCGCCCGGTCCACCGCGATGTCCGCACTGAGGCTGGAGGAGCCGTCGAGCCGCACGAAGGCGAGCAGCCGGCCGCTGTCGTCCGTTACCGCCGCCACGCCGGCTGCCGACACCTCGCCCGCCCGGCGCACCGCCGCGTTCAGCGCCTTCAACGCCCCGCTGTGGCTGAGGCGGGCATGGGGCACGGTATCGGCCATGGCGGGGCAGTCCTTCAGGCTGGCGGGAGCGCACGGTCCCGAAAGCTATGCCGGCCGGGCGGGCTTGGCCATAGGCTGGATGGCGTCAGCCGGCGAAGGGGGTTTCGGGCAGGCCCGGCACCTCGGTCCTGAGCGCGAACAGGTGGCCGGCCAGGGGCTGGGCTGCCTGCTGTTCGGGTGTCAGTTCGTCGGACGCGCTGGTGATGTAGAGCGTGCGCAGGTCCGGCCCGCCGAAGATGCAGCTTGTCGGCCGCGTCACCGGCAGCGGGATCTCCCGCTCCATGCGGCCATCGGGGGAAAAGCGGATGAGGCTGCCGTGGTTCACCCGGGCGTTCCACAGGTGGCCTTCGGCATCGATGGTGGAGCCGTCCGGCAGCCCATGGCCCTCCGGTGCCGCGAACACCCGACGGTTGGCGATGGTGCCGGCGGCCACGTCGAAATCGTAGGCGTGCAGTTCGCCGGCCAGGGTGTCGGCGCTGTACATCACCCGGTCGTCGGGGCTCCAGGCGAAGGTGTTGACGATGCCGAACGGCCCGTCGAACCGCCGCAGCGACTGGTCGCCGTCAAGCCGGTGGATCCAGCCGCTCAGCCGGGTGATCGGCAGGCCGCCGCCGGCGTCGTCGAAATTGGCCTGCATGGTGCCGAACCAGAAGCGCCCGGCGCGGTCGCACTTGCCGTCGTTGGGCCGGTTGCCGGGCAGATCGGCTTCGGGATGGGCGATGCGGTGCAGCGCGCCCGTCTGGGGATTGAAGTCGTGCAAGCCGCTGCGCATGGCCAGGATCACGCGGCCGTCGCGGGCCAGCGCGAAGCAGCCGCACAGGTCGTGCAGCGGCCAGTCGTGGCGCGCGCCGGTTTCGGGCTGCCAGCGGTGCAGCACCCGGCCGCGGATATCCAGCCACCACAACGCCCCTTCGGCATGCTGCCACAGCGGACCTTCGCCGAGCTGGCAGCCGACCTCCAGAACGCAGGAGACGGCTGTCATTGCGCCAGCGATCCGACCTCCTCGGCCAGCCGGCAGGCCGCCCGGAACAGGCGGCTGGCGGGATCGGCCAGGGCATCGAGAATGTCGAAGTGGTTGAAGCCGGCCATGGGCACCACCTCCGCCCCGGCCCCGCAGGCCTGCCACACGCCGACCATGGCATCCTGCTGCTCGCGGAACGCCTCGGTCTCCTGATCGCCCACGGCGAACACCGCCGGCGGCATCCAGCCCGGCGGTTCGTGCAGCGGGCTCAGGGCCCAGGCTTCCTCTTCGCTGAGCTTGAGATCGGCGTTGAGGAAACTGCGGCTCACCGGCACCAGATCGTAGATGCCGCTGATCGCCACGACGCCGTGGTAGGGCTGGCTCGTCAGCCCGCGCGTCGTCCAGTCCACGCCGCCCAGCCACACCGCCATATGGGCGCCGACGGAATGCCCGGCCAGCACCGTGCGCTCGGCATCGAAGCTGTGATTGGGCGCAACTTCGCGCAGATAGGCGACGGCGGTGGCCACCTGGTCGCACACCTCCCGCACCGTCACTTCCGGGCACAGCGCGTAGTCCACCACCGCGACGGAGATGCCGTGGTCGACGAAGGGCGGGGCGATGAAGGTGAAGGCCGACTTGTCGAAGGCCCGCCAGAACCCGCCATGCAGGAACACCAGCAGCGGGCTGTGCATGCCGGCATCCACCAGGTCGATGCGCTGGCGCGGATGCGGGCCGTATTTCAGGTCCATCAGCGTGCCCAGATCAAGGCGGGCCTGGGCACTTCGCTCCGCCCAGCGGGCAAACATCATCGGGTGTTCGGGCACAGCAGCGCGCGTATCGAACTGGGCGTCGAGGGCGGACTGCTCATCCACCGACAGTTTGGGATTGGCCATCTCGGACATCACAAAGCTTCGGTCACGTGAAGGCGTTGTAGGTCACGATCGTATAGGTGTCCTTAACGCCGGCGAGGGTTTGCAGATCCCCGGTAACGAACCGGCCGATATCCGCCCCCGCAGGCAGGTAGCACTTCACCAGAAGGTCGTACTGGCCGGACGTGGAGTAGACCTCCGACACGTACTCGACCGTATCGACCATGGAGTTGGCGACATCGTAGGCGTGGCCGAGCTCGCACTTGACCATGACGAAGATGGCTTGCACCGGTGGGATCCTCCCCGTTCAGGCGGTCTGCCCAGGATCGCGCCGAACCTCCTTGGGGGTCAATTGCCCAGGGGCAGGTGGGTTCTCCCTTGACAAAAAACTGAATTCCATTAAATTAATGACGTTCAGTTACTCTGCCGCTGAGACGCAGCCGCCATGGCCAGACCGCGCAAAGAGGACGCGCTCGACATCGCCCACCGGGCGGTGGAACAGACCATCCGGCTTCTGGAGGAAGCCGGCATCGCCGGCCTTTCCATGGCCAAGGTAGCGGCGGCCGTGGGCTGCAGTGCCCCCGCCCTCTACAACCACTTCCGCAACAAGGAAGACCTGCTGCGGGCCGCCCACGACGCGGGGTTCGAGCGCCTCTATGCCACCAAGCTGGCGGTGGCGCGGGACGCGGCCGGCGACCCGCTGGCCCGCCTGCGCCTGGGCGGCCGGGCCTATCTGGATTTCGCCCTGGAGAACCCGGCGCTGTACGCCCTGATGTTCTCGCCCGATGCCGCGGCCGCCCTGCGGGACAATCCCTTCCAGGGCGATCTCGGCCGCAAGTCGCTGGACCACCTGACGGCCGCCGTCGCCGCCTGCCAGCGCGCCGGCCATCTGCCCGGCCAGGAAGCGCAGACCGTGGCCTTCACCCTGTGGTCGACGGTGCACGGTGCCGCCTCGCTGATGTTGCAGAACCGCGCCCCCGCCAGTGCCACCGACCGCGACAGGCTGGCCGACGCGCTGGTGGACACGGTGATGGCGATGATCGCCGCCAGCCCGCCGCCCCCTCCCCAATCCGACCCGGAGTCCTGAGAGGTTCCCCATGCGCATCGTCAGACTGCTGCTGTACGGCCTGCTCGGCGTCATCGTCGTGGTCGCCGCGGCCGGTGCCTACTGCCTGCACCGCACCGAAACCGACATCGCCGCCCGGCGCGACCGGGTGGAGGCGATCGCCCGGGCCGATGCCAGCCCCGCCTACGATGCTGAGGCGGTGGCGGCCCTGCCGGCCCCGGTGCGCCGCTACTTCGCCTTTGCCTTCCCGGAGCCGCCGCAGCGCATCCTCCTTGCCACCATGACCATGGAAGGCCAGTTCCGGCGCCCGCTGGAAGAGGGGTTCGAGCCCACCAGTGCCGAACAGATCGCCGCGGCCCGCACGCCGGCCTTCGCCTTTTCCGGCACCACCCACCTGCCCGGCGGCCTGTGGGCGCGCTTCTACGATGCCTTCGCCGAGGGCGAGATGGCGATGCGGGCGCGCCTGCTGTCGGCCATCACGGTGGTCGACGAGCAGGAAACGCCGGAACTGAACCGCAGCTCGCTGCGCCGCTGGCTGCTGGAAAGCCCGCTCTACCCCCAGGCGCTGCAGCCCGGCGGGCCGGTGCGGTGGCAGCCGATCGACGACACCCATGCCCGCGCCACCGTGTCGGCCGATGGGCTCAGCGCTTCGCTGGTTGCCACCTTCCGCGCCGATGGCAGCCTGGCCAGCTTCGATGCGGAGGAGGATGGCGACCTGACCACGCCCTATCACGGCTCCGGCGAACACGCCGAACGCACCGACTACCGGATGGTCGACGGGGTGATGATCCCCTACGGCTTCGTTATCGCGCGGGCCGCCGGGGGCGAAACCTATCCGTTCTGGGACGGCCGCATCACTTCCATCGGGTTCACCCCGGCGGAGTAGGCGGAGCCACTCAAGCGGCGGTGGGGCTCACCCGCAGGGCGCGTCCCCTACCCCCGTTCCAGGGCCGCTTCCAGGCGGTCGGCCACCGTGTCGATCACCTTCAGCCGGGCGAAGCGCTTGCAGTTCGCCTCGGTCAGCACCCAGGGGGCATGGCGCGTGCTGGTGTGGGCGATCATGTCGAACACCGCGCGTTCGTAGTCGTCCCACTTGTCGCGGTTGCGCCAGTCCTCTTCGGTCAGCTTCCAGCTCTTGAACGGGGTGGCGGCCCGCGCCTCAAAGCGGTTGAGCTGCTCCTCCTTGGTGATGTGCATCCAGTACTTGATCAGCACGATGCCGTGGTCGATCAGGTTGTATTCGAAGTCGTTGATTTCGGAGTAGGCGCGCCGCCATTCATCGGGCGAGGCGAAGCCTTCCACCCGCTCCACCAGCACCCGGCCGTACCAGCTCCTGTCCCAGATGGTGAAGCGCCCGGCGCGCGACATCCCCCGCCAGAAGCGCCACAGGTAGTGGTGGGCGCGCTCCTCGTCGTTGGGTGCCGCCACCGGCACCACCGAATAGTCCCGCGCGTCCAGCGCCTGCACCAGGCGGCGGATGGCGCCGCCCTTGCCGGCGGCATCCCAGCCCTCGAACACCAGCACGGTGGAGCGGCCGGCTTCCTTGGCCCGGCGGTAGAGCCCGTTGAGGCGCCCCAGGCTGACCGGCAGGCGGGCATCATAGTCCGACTTGCTGACCGACTGGGTCATGTCCAGCGCGTCAAGCACCGAGGGCTGGTCGCCCACCGTCACCTCCGCCGGCGGCGGGGTGCGCTTCGCTGCCGCGCGAGCGCCGGCGGGCTTGCCGGCCACCGCCGCCCCGGCCGGCTTGGCGCGGCCAGCCGTATCCGCCACCATCTTCACGTCCGATGAGGGGCGTTCCAGGTGCCGCCGCACGGCATCGCGCAGGATGGTGCACACCTGGATGGAACGGTAGCGCTCGTCCGCCCCTTCGACGATGTACCAGGGCGCATCGGCGGTGCTGGTGCGGGTTAGCGTGTCTTCCGCCGCGGCGATGAAGCGGTCGTAGTTCTTCCAGTTCTCCCAGTCGCGCTTGGTCACGCGCCAAGCCTGCGTCTTGTCCCTTTCCAGGGACTTCAGGCGCTTCTTCTGGGCTTCGCGGCTGAGATGCATCCAGAACTTCAAGATCAGCGCGCCGTCGTCGGCCAGCGCCTTCTCAAACCGGGCGATGCGTTCCAGCCGCACCAGGAAGTCGCCGTCGTCCAGTTCGCCGGACACCCGGTTCAAGATCGGCTGGGAATACCACGAGGCGAGGAACAGCCCGATGCGGCCGCGCCCCGGCAGGTCGCGCCAATAGCGCCAGGAGGGCGGCCGCTCCCGCTCCTCGTCGGATGGCGGACCGTAGGCGCAGGTGTTGATCCAGCGCGGGTCCATCCATTCGTTGAGCAGGTTGATCGTCTCGCTCTTGCCGGCCCCATCGACGCCGCCGAAAACGATGATCACCGGGAAGCGCTTGGCCTTACGGATCGACTGCTGGGTGTCCACCAGCTCGATGCGCAGCGGTGGAACCAGGGCCTTGAACTCCGCCTTGGAGATCTTGCGGCCGACTTCGGCGGCTCGGAACATGCGACCTCCGGGGTACCAAGAACCTTTGCAATCGCAGGAGTGTTCACCGGCAAGGCGGCACACGTCAACGTGGGTCGGTCTCAAACCCCCAGATAGCGGGCGGTGAGCTTGGGGTCGGCGCGCAGATCCTCGGTGGTGCCCTGCCACACCACGCGGCCCTTCTCCAGCATCACGTGGCGGTCGGCAAAGCGCATCAGGGCGGCCACGTTCTTGTCCACCACCAGGATGGCCTGGCCGGCGGCCTTCAGGGTGGCCAGGCAGGCCCAGATCTCCTGGCGGATCAGCGGCGCCAGCCCCTCCGTCGCTTCGTCCAGGATCAGCAGCTTGGGGTTGGTCATCAGCGCCCGGCCGATGGCCAGCATCTGCTGTTCGCCGCCGGAAAGCTGGCCGCCCATGTTGGCGCGGCGCTCCGCCAGCCGCGGGAACAGGCCGTACACCCGGTCCAGCGTCCAGGCGCCGGAGGTGGCGCACACCCGCAGGTTTTCCGCCACCGTCAGGTTGGGGAAGATCTGCCGGCCTTCCGGCACCAGGCCGATGCCGGCGCGCGCGATCAGGTGGGTGGGCCGGCCGAGGATCGGCGCACCGTCGAACACCACCACGCCTTCGGCCCGCGGCACCAGGCCGAGCACGCTGCGGATGGTGGTGGTCTTGCCCATGCCGTTGCGGCCGAGCAGCGTCACCGCCTCGCCGGCTCGCACCGTCAGGGCGACGCCGGAGAGCACGCGGCTGTCCCCGTAATAGGCGTGGAGGTCCTGCACATGCAGCAGTACCGGAGCGGGATGGCCGGCCGCGTGGTGCTCCGTTGGTGCGGGCTCGGGCGCCGTCACGCCGCGTCCTCCCCGGTGCCGAGATAGGCCTGGCGTACCCCCTCGTCGGTGCGCACATCGTCGGGCGCACCGGTCATCAGCACGCGGCCGGACACCAGCACAGTGACCACATCGGCCAGGGCGAACACGGCGTCCATGTCGTGCTCGACCAGCAGGATGGTGTGCCTGGTCTTCAGGTCGCGCAGCCGCTCCACCATGTCGGCGGATTCTTCCGGCCCCATGCCGGCCATCGGCTCGTCCAGCAGCAGCAGGCGGGGTGCGGCCGCCAGCGCCATGGCGATTTCGAGCTGGCGCTGCTGGCCGTGGGCGAGCGTGCCGGCGGGCCGTTCGGCATGCTCCGCGAGGCCGACATCGGCGAGCAGCGCCATCGCCCGGTCGCAGGCCGCGGTATCGCGCACCATCGGCCGCCACATCCGCCAGGTGCGCCCGGAGGCGGCCACCACCGCCACCAGCACGTTGTCGCGCACGCTGGAGGCCGGGAAGATGCTGGTGATCTGGTAGGTGCGGGCGAGGCCGAGGCGGGCGCGCGCATGGTCCGGCAAATGCACGATGGGCCGGCCGGCAAAACGGATCTGCCCGCGGTCGGCCTTCAGCGCCCCGTCGATCAAGTTGACCAGCGTGGTCTTGCCGGCGCCGTTGGGGCCGATCAGCGCGTGCAGCGTGCCCGCCGCCACGTCGAGGTCGACGCCGTCCACCGCCGCCAGCGCGCCGAAGCTGCGGCCGACATCGCGCAAGCTGAGCAGCGGATCAGACATCGCCGGACCGCCGCGCCCGCCAGCGGCGCAGGCGCCCCATCCAGTCCCCCGGCAGCGCTTCGATGAGGCCCAGGATGCCGCGGCGGGCGAACAGCACGGCCAGCAGCAGCACCGGCCCCAGCACGATCTGCCAGTGCTCGGTGACCTGGGCCAGGTACTCCTCCAGCATCACCAGGGCGCCGGCGCCGATGATCGGGCCGACCAGCGTGCCCATGCCGCCGAGCACGACCATGACGATCAGCTCGCCGGACCGGTTCCAGGCGAGGTAGGCGGGGCCGACGAATTCCGCGGCGTTGGCCAGCAGCACGCCGGAAAGGCCGCCGCCCGCCCCGGCGATGACGAAGGCGGCCAGGCGGTGGCGGTCCACCGCGACGCCGAGCGCGCGCATGCGTTTCTCGTTCTGCCGGCCGGCCTGGAGGATGCGGCCGAAGGGGGCGTCCACCAGGCGGCTGCACAGCCAGGTAAAGCCCACCAGGCAGGCCAGGGCCACGTAGTAGAAGGTGGTGGTGTCGTTGAGGTCGAGCCCGGTGAAGTCCGGCAGTTCGGACCGGCCCCACAGCGCCAGGCTGTCGTCGCCCTGCCAGCGCAGCGACTGGACGAGGAAGAACAGCATCTGCGCGAAGGCCAGCGTGATCATGATGAAGCCGATGCCGCGGGTGCGCAGGCTGATGGCGCCGATGGCCAGCGCCACCAGGGCCGCCACGAGGACGCCGAGCGGCCAGATCAGCAGCACGTCCACGCTGCCGTCCCAGCCCAGCAGGGTGTCGTTGTTGAAGTCCAGGAAGAAGCCGGTGCCCACGGCATAGGCGCCGATGCCCACAAAGGCCGCGTGGCCGAAGCTGACGAGCCCGCCATAGCCGAGGATCAGGTCCAGGCTCACCGCCGCCACCGCCAGCACGACGATGCGGGTGGCCAGCGTGACGAGGAACGGCTCGTCCACCAGCACCGCGTAGCCGGGCAGCGCCAGCCCGATCGCCAGCAGGATCAGGGCGACGTGGCGGCGCCGGCGGGGGCTCTCAGATCCGCTAGCCATGGGCCGGGAACAGCCCGCGCGGGCGGAAGGCCAGCACCACGGCCATCAGCACATAGATCGACATGGACGCGGCACTGGCGCCGACGCTGCTGGCCGCCGACGCATCGTGCAGCATCAGCGCGAACAGGTCGGGCAGCAGGGCGCGCCCGAAGGTATCCACCAGCCCCACCAGCAGCGAACCCACCAGGGCGCCGCGGATGGAACCGATGCCGCCGATGACGATGACCACGAAGGTGAGGATCAGGATCTCCTCGCCCATGCCCACTTCCACGGCCAGGATCGGCCCGCGCATGGCCCCGGCCAGGGCTGCCAGGGCGGCCCCCAGGGCGAACACCAGGGTGAACAGGGTGGGCACGTTGACGCCGAGGGCCGTCACCATCTCCCGGTTCGACGCCCCGGCGCGGATGCGCATGCCGAGCCGCGTGCGGGTGATCAGCAGCCACAGGCCGAGCGCCACCCCCAGGCCGACGGCGATGATGGCGAGCCGGAAGGCGGGATAGCCCACCCCCGGCCACACCTCTACCGTACCCGACAGCAGCTCCGGCGGGTCGAAGGGGATCGGCACCGGCCCCCAGATCAGCCGCACCAGCTCGTTGAAGAACAAGATCAGCCCGAAGGTGGCCAGCACCTGGTCCAGGTGGTCGCGCCGGTAGAGCGTGCGCAGCGCCACCCGGTCGACGATCAGCCCCACCAGGGCGGCGGCCGGCAGCGCCAGCAGCACGCCCAGGAGGAAGTGGTCGAGCCAGCGGGCGAAGGTGGCGGCCAGGTAGGCGCCCACCATGTAGAACGAGCCATGGGCCAGGTTGATCAGGTCCATGATGCCGAACACCAGCGTCAGCCCGGCCGCCATCAAGAACAGCATGACGCCGAGTTGGAAGCCGTTGAGGGATTGCTCGATGAAAAGCGCAGTCGACATGCCGTCGCGTGTAGCCGCCGGCCGCCAACTTGCCAAGGATCGCGTTGCGCTCGGCTAGCGTCCCCGGCGGCTAGCGTCCCCGGCGCCGGGCGTCCCGCCGGTCGGCTGCGCGCACCAGGAAGATCACGATCACCAGCATGACCATCGGCGGACCGATGATCAGCGTACCGGCCAGCGCCTGGCCGAAATCCTCCTGCACGTCGCCGGTCAGCCGGCGCTGGCGCGCCATGGCGGTGGCGCCTTCGCAGGCACCGCGGCTGAGCGGGTCGACCATGGGGCTGCAATCGGGCCGGGCGAGCTGCGGGCTGAGCAGGGTCGGCTCGGTCTGCACCAGCGGTTCGAGGCCCAGTTGTCCGCCGTTGCTGAGGTAGGAGACGCTGGCGGCGAACCACGCCATGGAGGCGAGGAACCAGAGGAACCAGATCATGCGCGAGGACATGGCGGGCCGCTCCCAACGGGCCTGCCGCCGGGCCGCAATAGGGGCGGCACCGCGGTCCCCGTCACTCTGCCATGCCAAGGGATAAGGCACGGTTAATGGGCGGGAGAGCCGGCCGTGCCGCCGAAACCCGAAAGATCCTAGGCGCCGCGGAAGTCCGGCCGCCGCTTTTCCAGGAAGGCGCGGAAGCCTTCCCGGTAGTCGGCACTGTCGAACAGCACGTAGCTGGCCGCCACCTCGTCCTCGCTCAGCGGCGCCGGATCGGCGAGCCGGCGGGCCAGCGCCTTGTGGGCGCGGTGCACCAGCGGCGCCCCGGCGAGGATGCGCTTCAGCGTCTCGCCCAGCTCGGTGTCCAGCTCCTTGGGCTGCACCACGCGGTCGAGCAGGCCTGCCGCCGCCGCCTGTTCGGCTTCCAGCACCTTGGCTTCCAGCACCAGGGCGAGGGCGGCGTGGCGGCCCATGGCATCGACCAGCACGCTGAATTCCGGCGACGGCATCGCCAAGCCGATGCGCGCCACCGGCGAGCCCATGCGCACGCTGGTATCGCCGATGCGAAGGTCGCACAGCAGCGCCAGCACCAGCCCCGCACCGGTGCACGGCCCCTGGATGCGCGCCACCACGGGCTGCGGCGTCTGGCGAATCGCCTCATAGGCCGCATCCATGACGATGCCGTAGGTCTGCGCGCCCTCAGCGGTGGGCCGTTCGCTCTGGAATTCGGAGATGTCGGCACCGGGGCTGAACGCCTTGCCGGCACCGCGCAGAACGATGACGCGCACGTCGGAGTCGGCGCTGAGCGTGGTGAACGCCTGGCTCAGCAGCGGCCACATCGGCCGGTTCAGCGCATTCAGCCGATCCGGCCGGTTGAGGGTCACGGTGGCAACCGCGCCGTCGTGCTCGATGATCACCGGGTCTTCGTTGTCTGCCATGGTGGCGCCATCCCTTTGTCTGACGGTGATCCGTTGCCTGGCCGGCGTGCGTATCCACCGGTCCACCAGCTTGCGCCAGGACGCGAATTTTGGGGTTTCGATCATCTGCCGTCTGGCATGCGACTGCGTGGCATGGACACGGGCCATTAATGTTTTAGTCTCTACGAATGCCGTTAGAGGCAATTGGGCGAAGGCGCATCAATGTCATTCCCACAGGTCGCAGCGAGCATACTGCTGGAAACCGGGTGCGTGAACTTCCGCCCGGAAGACCCTTTCACTTTAACATCCGGGCGCAAAAGCCCCGTCTACATCGACTGCCGCCGGCTGATTTCGTTCCCCCGGGCGCGCGCGGTGCTGATGGACATGGCCGTCGACCTGATGAGCGAGGAAGCGGGCTACGAGGCGTTCGATGCGGTGGCCGGCGGTGAAACCGCGGGCATCCCGTTCGCCGCCTGGATCTCCGAGCGGCTGATGCTGCCCATGCTCTATGTGCGCAAGAAGCCCAAGGGCTTCGGCCGCAACGCCCGCATCGAAGGCGACGTGGTGCCGCACCACCGGGTGCTGCTGGTGGAAGATCTGGCGACCGACGGCGGCTCCAAGCTCGACTTCATCCGGGCGATGCGCGAGGCGGACCTCAGCGTCGCCCACTGCTTCGTGATCTTCGAGTACGGCATCTTCGCCGAAAGCAAGACCAGCCTGGCGAGCGAAGGGGTGAAGCTGCACCACCTGGCCAACTGGGACGACGTGGTGACGGAAGCCCAGCGCTGCGGCCACTACCCCGACGAGACCATCGCCCAGGTGCGCCACTTCCTGTCCGATCCCGACGGCTGGGAGGAAGCCACCAGCACGGCGGCCAGCTAAGCCGCCACTCCGGCGCGCGCCAGCACGGCGTGCAGCAGCACGTCGGCTCCTGCCGCGGCATCTTCCCGCGTCATGTCCTCGTGCTCCTGGTGGCTCACCCCGTCCTTGCACGGCACGAAGATCATGCCGGTGGGCAGGAACCCGGCCACCGCACAGGCATCGTGCCCGGCACCGCTGACGATATCGGCATGGCGGTAGCCGCAGCGCAGTGCGGCGGTGCGCACGGCCCCCACACAGGTCGGATCGAAGGCCACCGGCGGGCTGTTGGACACGCGGCCGAACTCCACCCTTACCCCGTGCGCTTCACCCACCTGGCTGGCGACCTCCGCCAGTCCCGCTTCGATGGCATCCAGCGTTTCGGCTTCCGGGTGGCGCACATCCAGCGTCAGCAGGGCGCTGGCGGGAATGGTGTTGCGCGAGGCGCCGGGGATCTCGATGCGGCCGACGGTGGCCACGGCTGGCCGGTTGCGCGCGGTGGCCAGCGTGCGGATGCGGCCGACCAGGTCGGCGGCGGCCACCATGGCATCGTGGCGCAGGGCCATCGGCACCGTGCCGGCATGGCCGCCGGCACCCTTAACGGCGATGTCGTACCAGCGCATGCCCTGGGCGCCGGTGACGACGCCGATGGTGAGGCCGCCCGCCTCCAGCACCGGCCCCTGTTCGATGTGCAGCTCGAAATAGCTGTCGAAATCCCACGGCCCCAGCGGTGCGCTGCCGGCGTAGCCGATCTCCGCCAGGCAGCCGCCCATGGTGGCGCCGTCGCCATCGTGCAGCGCCAGGGCCGTTTCCAGGTCCAGCAAACCGAGATGGACCGACGAGCCGATCAACCCGGGGGCGAAGCGCGAGCCTTCCTCGTTGGTCCAGTTGATCAGGGTGATCGGGGCGGCGGTGGCGACATCGTGCCGGGCCAGCGTGCGCAGCACCTCCAGCCCCGCCAGCACGCCGAGGATGCCGTCGAAGCGGCCGCCGGTGGGCTGGGTATCCAGGTGGGAGCCGCAGGCCACCGGCGCGCGGCCGGGATCGCTGCCGGCCCGGGTGGCGAAGATGTTGCCGATGGGGTCCACCTGCACCGTGCAGCCCAGTGCCGTGGCTTCGGCCACCAGCCAGTCGCGCACCTGCCCATCGGCCGGGCCGAGCGCCAGGCGGGCGAGGCCGCCGCGGCCGGTGGCGCCGAAGCGGGCGGTTTCGCTGAGGGTCGCCCACAGGCGATCGGCATCGGTGCGCAGGGTGTCGAGGGTCATCCGCCCCCTATGGCAGGCCGGCGCGGCGGCGCGCAAGGCCGTCTGCCGCGGCGGGGCGGCCCCTACGCCACCGGGTGCGGCTGGCTGGCGGTATCGGCCACCTTCGCGGCGATGGTGCAGTTGGGCGGAAACCTCAGGGTGGCGCTGGTGCCGACGCCGAGCGCGCTTTCCAGCCCGATGCTGCCGCCATGCTGCTCGATCATCCGCTTCACCAGCGCCAGGCCAAGCCCGGTGCCTTCCGGCGTGCCGGCGGCGCGGGGATCGACCAGCCGGCGATACGGTTCGAACGCCCGCGGGATGTCCTCTTCGGCGATGCCGACCCCGGTGTCCGCCACGGTGATGAAGATCGAGCCTTCGGAATTGCAGCCGGTGGTCACGGTCACGGTGCCGCCCGCCTCGGTGTACTTCACCGCGTTGGTCAGCAGGTTGAGCAGCATCTGGCGGGTCATGCGCAGATCGGCGCTCAGCCGCGGCATCCTGTCGGGCAGCTCGAACTGCAGCTTGATGCATTGCCGGCGCGCCCGTTCGGCGACCATGCGCGACACCCCGCGGAGGGTCGATGGCACATCGATCTCCGTGTACTCCACGGTCAGCCGGCCGGTGTCGATGCGCGCCAGATCGATCAGGTCGCCCAGCAGATCGCCCAGATGCGCCCCCGCCTCCAGGATGTAGCCGGAATACTCGCGCATGGTGGCCGGATCGAAGCTGCTGTCGGGGCTCTTCAGCATCTCCGAAAAGCCGGTGATGGCGTTCAGCGGCGTGCGGATCTCGTGGCTCATGGTGGCGAGGAAGTCGCTCTTGGCGTGGTTGGCCGCATGGGCCGCCACGCGCGCTGCTTCCGCCGTCGCCGCAGCGCTGGACAGATCGGAATTGGCGCGCCGTAGCTGCGAGGTGCGCTGCTCCACCAGTTCGGACATTTCGTCGAAATGCCGGGCCAGCGCGCCGATCTCGCCTTCGGGGTAGCTGCCCAGGGTGGCGCGGCTGGCGGTGCCATAGCGCAGCGCCCGTACCCGTTCGGAAAGTGCGCGCACTGGGCGGATCACCTGCACGGCGATCCAGCGGGCGAGCGCCACGCTCACCGAGGCCAGCACCACCACCAGCAGCAGGGCGCGCACCGAGGCGTTGGCCCAGAAGTTCCCCATCATGTCGGCATAGGGAATGCCGATGACGATGCGGAACGACTCGTCGTGGAAGGTCACCGGCATGGCGACCATGTAGCGGGTGGATCCATCCGCTTCGGTGCGGAACCAGCTCGTGTGGCCGGGATGCTCGGGGTAGTCGCTCACCGCGCCGGTCTGTCCGGCGGCCGCGGCCGGCTGGGGAAACTGCATCAGCGGGCTGTCTTCGCTGTCCAGCACCGCGAAGGTCGCCCGCGCCGGCAGGCCCGACCGCATCATGCTTTCGGCGATCCACCGGGTGGACACGGCGGCGGCGAGAACGTAGCGCAGGTCGCCGTCGTCATCGTAGACCGGCAGCGCCATGCCCAGGCTCGGCTCGCCGCTCACCCGGCTGACCACGTAGTCGCCGACCGTGAAATCGCCCTCGGCGACGGCGCGCTGGAAATAGCGGCGGTCGGCAACGCCGATGTTGCCGCCCACACCCCGATCGGTGCAGAGCACGCGACCGTCCGCCGCGATCAGAAAGAAGGCGTTGTACCAGGGGGCGGACGCCCGCGCGCTTTCCAGGTGGCGCGAGCAGGTTCCTTCCGGGTCCGCAGCGATTTCCGGGTTGCCCGCCAGCAGGCCCAGCAGGGCCCTGGTTTCGGCGACGATGTGCATCTGCTGGTTGGTGACATCGAGCGCCAGTGCATCGGCCCGGCCGACCGCGGCATCCAGCGTGCGATGGTAGTTGGTGTAGACCTCGAACCCGTAGAACAGCACCAGCGGGAACAGGGCGATCAAGGCCAGCAGCAGGATCTGGCGGGTGAGATGGGCAATCGGTCCAAACGATTGTCTGTCGCGACCCGATGTTCGGGCGTCCTGGCTGTCTCCAACTTCGGCGCAGATCGTTTCGTCGGTCATCGAACCCGAGGTGGCGCCATACGGCCCGGCAGGAAACGGCGCCCACGGCGACAGGCCCCGTCGGAATCACCGCACAAAAACGCGCCGGCCCCGGATCGGTGGCGATGCCAAGGCGGCGCGCATGTTCAATCCTGCGCACAAATGTTTAAGCGCTGTTTAATTTGGTCAGGCCGGCCGGGCCGCCCCCGATGCCGCCGGAATCCGCGGAAACCCGGGCCTGCGGCCCCCCGGCCCGCCGGTGGCGGCGGGCTGTTGCTAACCGGCGAGCCTGGGTGGGCGGCTGCCTGTGGAGCGGCCTATTGCTCCCACACCCACTGGGCGGGAACCCAGCGGTAGGCGCCGTGGTCGCGCACCACATAGCCCACCCCCGGCCAGGTGAAATGGTAGCCGATGATGGGGATGCCGTCGGTTTCCACCCGGTCGAACACGCCGCGCCGCGTGGTCACCGCCAGTTCGGGATCCAGGTCGTAGGCGAAGTACCATTCGGGATGAGCGAAACTGATGATGTCGCTGGTCATGCAGTCGCCGGTGCAGAAGAGCTGCGCATCCCCGGAGGAGATCAGCAGCGACACATGCCCCGGCGTGTGCCCCGGCGTTTCCACCATGCGGATGCCCGGCACCACCTCCGCATCGGCCCCCAGCAGCTCGGTGCGGTCGGTCACCGGCAGCAGGTTGGCCTTGGTCATCTGGATCATGCCGCGCATGCCTTCCGGCGCCGATCCCAGCGTTTCGTCGGCCGTCCAGAACGCCCATTCGCTCTCGCGCACGAAGTAGTTGGCGTTGGGAAAGCGCGGTTCGCCGGTGGCGTCGTCGATGATGCCCCAGCAGTGGTCCGGGTGGGCGTGGGTCAGTACCACCGTGTCGATGGCCGCGGCATCGATGCCCGCAGCCGCCAGGTTCTCCACCAGGCGGCCCGCCGTGGCCTGAAAGTTGGCGCCGCTGCCCACATCCACCAGCACCAGGTGATCGCCGGTGTTCACCAGCAGCACGTTGGTTTGGGCGTAGAGGCGATCGGTGGGCCGGCCGTTGGCGGCCAGCAGATCCTCCAGCCGGCGCGGCTGCGCGTTGGGCACCATGTCGGTGGCCGGTGCCAGGGTCAGCGAGCCGTCGCTCACCGACAGCACCTCGAAATTGCCGACGCGGAAGCGGAAGAACCCCGGCGCCTGCGGCCCGCTGAAGTCCACCAGCGCATGCGCCGGCCGGCCGCCGCCCAGCACCGGTGCCAGGCCGCCCAGGGCCACGGTTCCGGCTGCCCCCAGCAGGGTGCGCCGGCGCAAGCCTAAGATGGTGTGCGACATGTCGATGACCCTCCCCCAGTTTCGCCGCCGCACCCGACACCGGAGCGGCGATCTTGCCCCGCCAAAAAAGCTAGGCAGGGGCGGCGGGCTGCCAACCCGATCTACGAAATTGTGAGGTTCCGCTGACCTTGGATTCGCCACAAATCCGCCGGCTCTGCCTTTCCCCTGCCGTGCTTCGGCGGCAGCCTTGGTCGATTGCCGGTTGGCGCATCGGCCCATGGCGTGGGCGGCCGGCAGAGCCTTTGGACTTGGGAGATCCCCGGCGTGTCACGAGACGGCGCACCCAGACGACATGGCGGCGGCTGGATCGGCCTCGGCCTGTGGCTGGTGCTGCTCGCCGCATTGGGCGGCGTCGGCTGGGCCGGGCTGTCGGCCTGCGGGCTCGGCGTGATGGGCGGCTTCCTCAGCTTCTGCCCGGCGGCGGCCGATCCGCCCGACATGAGCGCCACCCGCCTGCTGACCGAGGAAGCGGCGCGCACCCGCCTGCTGGAAACCGACCTCAACCGGCTGCGCCTGGCCTTGCTGGACCAGGAAGCCTGCCCGGAACCGCCGGTTCTTGTGGCCGAAGTGCCGCCGCCGCCGGAGCCTGAAGTGGTGCCGGAACCCGAACCGGAACCGATCGAGGTGGCCGAAGTGCCGCCGGAACCGGACCCGCCGCCGACCGCACCGGTGCCCGGCCATCGCCCCACCCCGCCGCCGCTGCCCGAACCGCCGCCCCAGGTGGCGGAGCTGCCGCCGCAGCCCGAACCCCAGCCGCAACCCCGCGTGCCCGACGAGTTCGACCAGCGCGTGGCGCGCGACGGCGGCCAGCAGGGCGAGGTGCAGGTGACCTTGCTGTGGGACAACACCAACGACCTCGACGTCCACGTGTTCTGCCCCACCGGCCAGCAGATCTGGTACGGCGGCATGTATGGCTGCGGCGGCTCGCTGGACATCGACGCCAATGCCGGCTGGGGCAACAACCCCTCGCCGGTGGAAAACGTCACCTGGCCCGGCGGTGCGCCCCCCGGCATGTACCGGGTGGAGATCAACCACTTCGCCAACCATGGCGGACGCGATCCCACGCCCTATCGGGTGCGCATCCGCGTTGGCAACAACGAGCAGATCTATACCGGCATCATCTCCCCCGGCCAGCCGCGGCGGGTGCTGACGTTCCAGGTGCCGTGAGCCGGAGGGGCCCCGCATGACCGCGCAATCCCGCATGATCCGCAACGAGCCCCCAGTCCGGCAAGATGGCCGGCCAGGGCGCCGGCAAGGAGGGCAGCGATGACCGGGCAGACGAATATGCCGCGGCCCCCCGGCCGCACGCCGATCATCGGCACGCTCGCCTGGGTGGCGCTGATCGGCACCGTCGGTGCGCTGGCCTTTCTGGCGCTCACCGCCTGCGGCATTTCCTGGCCCGGCGGCGACCGGCCGGTGCTGTGGTTCTGCGCCGAACCGGCCACGGCAGCACAGCCCGACACCATGCTGCTGGCCGAGCGCGCGCGTTCGCGCGATCTGCAGCAGCGCCTGGACACGCTGACCCTGGCGTTGATGGACGCCCCGGAATGCGAGCAGCCGGAACCGCCGCTGCAGATCGTGGAGCCCATCGAGGACGACCCCGACGAGCCCATCGTCGTGGCCGAAGCGCCGCGCATCGTCGAGGGCATCGACATCGATGAGCGCACCGTCGACGTGCCCGAGGTGGTGGTGCCCGACGAGGACCTGATCGACGAAGCCGTGGCGGACGAAAACGCGCTGGATCAGGTGCCCGAACCGCCGATGCCCGAGGAGCAGACCGAGGTTCCCGAACCGCCGCAGATCCCCGAGGACAACGCCGTCCAGCCGCCCGAACCGCCGATGCCCGAAGAGGTCGCCAACCTGCCGCCGGAAGACCAGGCCGTGCCCGACCCCAATGCGGAGGATGAGCAGATCGGCGAGGAAGACTGGGACGAGCAGGACATCTCCCTGCTCGACGGCTGCTGGGATCTGGCCACCAACTATTCCATCACCCGCACCGACACCGGCGAGGTGTTCAACACCGAAAACTGGCAGATGTGCTTCGATGAGAACGGCTACGGCACCCAGCGCCTGGCCTTCGACGAAGGCGGGCTGGTCTGCGAAGGCGACGTGCGCGCCCAGTTCGGCCAGAACGGTCAGCTCATCGTCGTCGATCAGGGCAACGTGCCCTGCAACAACGGCACGGCGATTGACCGGCGCATCCTCAACTGCCAGCGCCTGCCGGACGGTACGGCGGCCTGCGAGACGCGCCATACCACGCCGCCCGCCAGCCCGATGCCGGTGCGCTTCCGCCGGCCTTGAGTGGGGGGTCGCCTCTGCGGCCCTGCCCTCGCCCCTGAACCGCCCTTGACCGTTTGCCCGCCGGGTGCAGTCTACCCATAGGTGCGGACAGGGGAGCGGGCAGCATGGCGGGATGGTCGGGGATCGGGCGCACGGGCAGCCGGCGCAGCCACCACGAAATGGCGCTGATCACCGGTGCCAGCAGTGGCATCGGTGCTGCTTTCGCCCGCGCGCTGCCGGCCTCCACCGGGTTGCTGCTCACCGGGCGCAACGCCGCCGCGCTGGCAGAACTCGCCGCCGGGCTGGAAGTGGGCGGGCGCACGGTGGAAACCATCGCCGCCGACCTGACCGACTCCGACAGCCGCCAACAGGTGATCGACCGGGCCGGCGCCCTGGAGATCGACCTGCTGATCAACAATGCCGGCGCCGGGTCCATCGGTGCGGTGGTGGACCAGCCGCGCGAAACCCAGGCCGCCACCGTCGATCTCAACGTCGCCGCCATGGCCGACCTCACCCGCGCCCTGCTGCCGGGCCTGCTGGAGCGGGCGGAGGACAGCGGCCAGCGTGCCGGGCTGATCCTGGTGTCCAGCTCCACAGCACTCGCCCCCCTGCCCTATTTCGCCGCCTATGCCGCCAGCAAGGCGTTCACGCTGTTCTACGGCGAAGCCCTGGCGGCAGAGCTGCGTGGCCGCCCCATCGATGTGGAGGTGCTGTGCCCCGGCCCCACCCGCACCGCGTTCGGCGGGCGCGCCGGCTTCGCCCCCGGCAACCTGCCGGGTGCCGCCAATGCCGATCAGGTGGCGCGCGAGGCCCTGGCATCGCTGGGCCGCCGCGTGGTGGTGGCGACCGGGCGGCTGAACGGGCCGATGGTGGAAACGATGATGCGCCCGCGCCTCGCTTTCACCATGGGCCTCGGCCGGGTGATGCGGCCGCTGGCGGGCAGGCGGCAGAGGCAGGCCGCGGCGAGCGAGGACGAGACCTAGGGTCCTTTCAGTTCGGTCTGCACCCGCCCGCACCCCCACCCGACCACGCAAGCCATTGTCCAATATGGGATGGCCGGAAGGGAGTGCGGGCCGGAGCCGACTGGAAGGGCGGCAGGGACCGCCCTAGAAATCCAGATCACGGTAGTGGTCCGGCGGGGCGATGCCGGGGATGAAGTCGTCCAGCAGCGGCCGGAAGCTGGGCCGCGACTTGATGCGGGCGTACCAGGCGCGCGCTTCGCTGTGGCGCTCCCACGGCACGTCGCCCAGGTAGTCGCACACCGACAGATGGGCCGCCGCGGCCAGGTCGGCCATGGTCAGCACATCGCCGGCCAGCCATTTGCGGCGTTCGGCCAGGAAGTCGATGTAGTCCATGTGATAGTTGATGTTGGTGAGGCCGGCACGGATGGCATCGGACGACGGCTGCCCCTGGCCGAGGAAGCGCTTCATGATCTTCTCGCCGGCCAGGTTCTCCGTCACCTCCTGGCCGAACTTCTCCTCGAACCACACGATCAGGCGGCGGGTTTCCACCCGGTCCAGCCGGTTTTCGCCGATCAGCGGGGTTTCGGGATAGGCCTCCTCCAGGTACTCGGTGATCACCCAGGCGTGGTTGAGCGTGGTGCCGTCCGGCTCGATCAGCAGCGGCACCTCGCCACCCGGATTCAAGGACAGGAATTCCGGCCGGCGTTCCCAGACCTTTTCGATCCGCGCCTCGAACTCCAGCCGCTTTTCCGCCAGCGCCAGCCGGATCATGCGGCAGGCGGCGGATGGCCATAAATGGAGAAGAACCCTCATGCCGCCGCACAATAATCCGTTTCGCGCAGGTTGCCAGAGGGGCTGTGGCCCCT
>JAGQRL010000149.1 GCA_020425485.1 Rhodospirillaceae bacterium | reverse complement strand
ACACCCGCTCCGCCCGCCGGTCGCGCACGCGCGGATCGTTGGTGCCCTCCATCCAGGCGGTCAGCGCCGGGCGGATGGTCTGGTCGAGCACCAGGGGCCGGCGGTCGCGCCAATCCTCCCAGGGCAGGAAGTCGTACCAGTCGCGCCACTGCGCCTCGCCGCTGCCGGACAGCGGCTGGTCGCGCACCAGTGCCAGGTAGCTGACGGAGACCACGCGCGGCCCCCCGGCGATCTCGCGCGGGTCGCGGTAGCGGTCGCCGAAGGTGTAGAGCTGCTCGACATAGCCCAGATCAAGCCCGGTCTGGGCGCTCACCCATTCCCTCAGGCCCAGTTCCAGCGTGCGGTGGCGATCCGGCGTGAAGGGACCGAACGGCAGGGCCGGCGCGCCGTCGCTGGCCGCCTCCACGGCGGCCCGTCCGGTACCCGCGGCCATGGCGTGGCCGGCCCGGCGCACCACCAGCACGCGCGGCGTCTCTCCGGTCACCGAGACGATCACGGCATTCAGCCCGATCATGGTTTCGGCAGGCATCGCGACCCTCTGATCTGGCCTGCGGTCGATCGCCCCCAGGATGCGCGCTGAACAGCCGTTACGGCTACCGAGCCCGGCGCCCCATGGGCGGGTCCGCCTGCGGTCGGCTGGTGGTCCGACTCCGCCATTTGCATCCCGTGCCGATCCGCCGGGAGCAATGTCGGGGTCACACGGACCACCAGGAAGTTATGGCTTCCAGCGGATCATTGAGTCTGACGTTTGCAGCGGGCCGTGCGGCCGGTGGGACGCAAACGTCAAATTCGATCCACTAGGCAGCGGTACCGGTTTTCGCCACGCTGCCGGCCGCCGCCGTCGCGGCTGCCCTGCGCTTGACGAACCTACGGTCGCAGTAGCTGCATTCCACATAGTCGTGGGTGCCGAAGCTGTAGTAGGTCATGGGGTGGCCGAGCGCCCCCCCGCCACCGTCGCATCCGACCGTCTCCACATCGTCGTCGACAATGGTGATTTCGGGAGGGTCGATTGCCATGATTGGGGCTCCGCACCTGGGTTGGCAGCAGTCCGCGGGCGGCGGCGGCTGAAGCGCCGCCACGACCCCGGACCGATCGTGTGTGGCCGAACCATAGCCACGTCGCGCGATCAGGCAATATACCTTGTGGTCGGCGGAGTGGCCCCGCGGCAGTTTTTCGGGCCGCAGATCCGCCCCGCCTTGGGAGAGAGTGCGCATGGATACCCGTACCGGGCCGGCCGCCGACGCGGCCGCCGAGCAGCCGGACGCCCGCCGACAGGCGGCTCCGCCCGACCTGGCGGTCGCCGTCGCCGGGCTCGACAAGACCTATCGCGCCCAGGGCAAGGCACCGGCCAAGCGGGCGCTGAAGGCGATCGACCTGGACATCCCGCGCGGCTGCCTGTTCGGCCTGCTGGGGCCCAACGGGGCGGGCAAGTCCACGCTCATCAACATCCTGGCCGGCCTGGTGCTGAAGACCGGCGGCACGGCGGCCGTGTGGGGCTACGACATCGGTTCCGCACCGCGCCAGGCGCGCGCCGCCATCGGCGTGGTGCCCCAGGAAATCAACATCGACCCCTTCTTCACGCCGTTCGAGATGCTCGACCTGCAGGCCGGGCTCTACGGTGTGCCCAAGCGCGAGCGCATCACCATGGAGCTGCTCGATGCCGTCGGCCTGGCCGACAAGGCGGGTGCTTACGCGCGCACGCTGTCCGGCGGCATGCGGCGGCGGCTGATGGTGGCCAAGGCCATGGTGCATTCCCCGCCGGTGCTGGTGCTGGACGAGCCCACCGCCGGCGTCGACGTGGAACTGCGCCAGCAGCTCTGGGCCCAGGTGCGGGCGCTCAACGCCGCCGGCACCACGGTGCTGCTGACCACCCACTACCTGGAAGAAGCCCAGGAGCTGTGCGACCGCATCGCCATCATCAACCACGGCGAGGTGGTGGCCAACGACACCACGCGCAACCTGCTGCGCCGGCTCGACAGCAAGTCGCTGACCATCTACCTGGCGGCCCCGCTGGAACGCCCGCCGCAGTGCCCGGCCGGGTTCCACCTGGAGCTGGTGGACCCCGAGACCCTGTGCGTGCGCTACCAGCCCAGCATCACCCGGCTGGGCGACCTGCTGTCTGCCCTCAGCGCCGAAGGGGTGGCCATCCGCGACCTTTCCACCGAGGAAGCGGATCTGGAGGACATCTTCCTGCAGCTCACCCGCCGCAGCGGGTAGGGTTCGGCCCCTCCTCCACCGGTCCGAAACGTGGCAGCGCGGCCGATCATACCGCGTTGCAGCATGCCGCGGCGCCGGGCTCCGGCGGCAAATGCGACACCGCGCTTGCCCTAAGCGCCCATGGGTAGATAAACGCCCCCACTAAACCAGTTGCCGGACGCGGCGAGCCGTCATGCGCCGTTTGGGGGGTGGAGCGTGGCAGGAGCATCTCAATCAGATGCGTATTTTGTAGTTATTCGCATTTATTCGATGCCCCTCGCCTCCCTGCACTCCTTGACCGCGGGCGCACCCGATCGCGTTCGCCGCCGGCGGGGCCGCAATGGGGTTTGAGATCCCTGCGGACTTCCACGACGTCAACCGGGACAAGACCGACCCGGTGGAGCCCAACACCTTCGAGCTCGGCCTGGCCCTGGCCGGAACCGTGTCCGCCGGGGCCTACACCGCCGGTTTCATTGACTTCCTGATCGAAGCGCTCGACGAATACCAGCGCCACGGCCTCGGCGGCGGGCAGCAGCCGCACAGGGTGAAACTGCGGGTGATCTCCGGCACGTCCGGCGGCGCCATCGTTGCCGCGCAAGCCGGCCGTGCGCTCTATCGCCGGTTCCAGCCCATGGCCCACGGCGGCACAGAGAAGGCCGGCCGGCAGAACATCTTCTACGACACCTGGGTCAACAGGATCGACATCGGCACCCTCCTGGAGATGGCGGACCTCGACGAGGTGGAGGATTTCGCCGGCGTCGCCAGCCTGCTCAACACCGGCGGCATCGACCGGCTGGCGGCAGCCAATCTGGCCTACATGCCCGGGGAGGAAAGCTTCGCGCCGCGCGACTGGGTGGGCGACCCGCTGGACATCATCTTCACTGAATTCAACCTGCGCGGCATTCCCTACCGCGTCCCCTACGCCGAGATCGGCGGCCGGGCGCGCCACCAGAGCTTCATGGACCATGCCGACCATGTGCGCTTCCAGCTGCTCCGCCCCGACGGCGGCGCCAAGGCCAGGCCGGATGCGCTCGCGATCGACCCGGCGACGACGCCCTATTGCCGCACGTTCGGCGAGGCAGCACTGGGCAGTGCCGCCTTCCCGGTGGCCCTGAGGGCCAGGACGATCGCGCGGCCGCTCAGGCACTATCTCTATCGCGGCCAGCGCAACACACGGGAAGAAACGGCACCCGACGGCACGGGCGTCATCTACCGGGACATCTTCGCGCCGCTCGATCTCGACGGCGAGGTGCTGGCGCAGGGCCGGTTCACCAACCCGGCGCAGACCTATGCCTACGTGGCCGTCGACGGCGGCGTGGCGAACACCGAGCCGGTGGAGCTGGCGCGCACCACGCTCGCCGGCGTGCTCGGCCGCAACCCGCGCACCGCGCTGGACGCCAACCGCGCGGTGGTACTGGTGGCGCCGCTGTTCTCGCCGCAGAGCATGCCGGCCGGTCCGCCGCCGGACCGCAACACCGGCGCCCAAGCCGCCGACATCCTGGCGGCTCTGGTTCCGGCGATGCGGCGCCAGGCCCTGTTCTCCACCGCCGCCCTGCAGCTTGCCGGCGACGCGGACATCTACAGCCGCTTCATGGTGCTGCCGAGCCGCCCCTGGCCGAACACCGGCGACCCGGTGACGATCGGCCATCAGGCCATCGCCGGTGCGGGGCTATCGGGCTTTCTCGGCTTCCTGGATCGGCGCTACCGGCACCACGATTTCCGGCTGGGCCGGCACAATGCGTGGCTGTTCCTCAAGACCGAGTTCCTGCTGGACGCCGAAAACGCGGTGTTCACGGGCTGGAAGGCGGCAAGCCTGAAGGCAGAGAGGGCGACACACGCGGTGACGCACAAGGGCCGGGATTTCCTGCCCATCGTGCCGCTGGTGGGCACCGCGGCGGCCGAGCCGGAAATGCCCGACTGGCCCCAGGGCGGCATCGCCGACCGCGACCGCACGGAGCGGGCCATGCGCCGGCGCATCGAACGGCTGGCCGATCTGCTGCCGCTGGAAGGCGGCAAGGGCGGCGGCGTGTTCTCAGCGGCGTGGTGGTACATCAAGGCCGGCTATCTGGAACCCCTTGAAGAGGCCATGGAAAGCCGGGCGATGGACAAGATCCGCAGCGCCATCGACGCCTGCCTGGCGGACAAAAAGCTGGCCTGAGGTGGGCCGCGGCGGGGGCCGCGGCACCCCTGCTCGTCGATCCGCCTACTCGCCCGGGGCTTCGGCGGCCGGCAGATCGCCCGAGGCGCCGTTGGCGGCCGGCGTGCGGCGCGGGCGCGGGGCCCGGCGGCGGCGCGGCCGCTCCTCGCCATCGTTCGGCTGATCCATGGAGCCGCCCAGTTCCAGGGCCGGCTGGCGTTCCATATCGGCTTCGGCCGTGCCATCGTCCTGGCGGGGATCGCGCCCGAAGGCTTCCATCGGCTGATCCTGGTCGCGCGGGTCGCGGCTGCTGTGCACCTCGATGGTGCTTCCATTGGCATCGTCGCCGGAGACGCCGTTGCCGTTGCTGAGGCCCGCCGGCTGGCGGCCGTCGTCCAGATAGGCATCGCCGCCGTCATGGTCGCGGCCATTGCCCGACCGGGGCGCCCCATCCTGCCCATCGGCAGCGCGGCTGCCATTGGCTTCATTCTGCTGGGATTGTGCGTAGGCCTCGTTATAGGCCGTAATGATGCGATGATAATGTTCTGCGTGCTGATAGTAATTTTCAGACTTCACGCGGTCCCCGGATGAATACGCATCGCGCGCGAGCGTGAGGTATTTCTCGTAGACCTGATAGGCATTGCCGCGAATCCGTACCTCGGGACCATTGCTGTCGAAGGTTTGATTCCGGTTTGGCAAATTCGAACGACGGTTGTGCCCGCCATTGTTGTTGTTCCGATTGCGGGACCGGCGCGGATTCTGGCCCTGTCTCATTACACTCACCGTAAATTTCGTTCCAATTCACGTCCCGCCTGCTGCTCGGCAGGCACACATTCAGCCGGTGCCGGGGCCACGGCACACTCCCCGTCAAATCTTATTTTTGCTGCGGATCGGCGGCTGACGGCTCTTTTGCCCTGTGGGCATGGCCTGTGATGGTCCGCTGTCCGCATCTTTCAGCGATCGCACTCTTCCCGTTCGCGCGACCGCGGCACCCCTATTCTAAACCGAAGCGCTAAACCCGACCCTAATGTGGCTTGACCCTTTCCACCAAGCTTTTTTTCCGTGGCGCACCACAACAGCGCGGTTTCGGCCCGCCAAATCGGGCTGGATGGACGCCACGGCCATACCCGCGGAATTAACGATTTCCGCGACGGCATCGGCCTGGTCATGGCCGATCTCCAGTACGGCGCACCCATCGGGACGCAGGAGCCGCGGCAGGTCTGCCACAATATCCAGGTATGCGTCCAGACCGTCCGTTCCACCGTCGAGCGCCGCTGACGGGTCGTACCCGCGCACCGCCCAGTCCAGCCCCGCCAGCGCATCGCGCCGGATATAGGGCGGGTTGGCCACCACCAAGTCTGCCGATCCGGCAGCCAGGGCCGTTGCCCAGTCGCCCACAAAGAAACCCGCCTGAGCCTCAATTTGCAAGCGAAACGCGTTCTCGCCTGCGATTCGCACGGCACCGGGCGACCGGTCGACCCCGATTCCGTAGGCGTTGGGCCGTTCCGACAGGATCGCCAGCAGCAGGCAACCGCTGCCGGTGCCGAGGTCGACGACCCTCAGCGGCGCATCGGCCCGTGCCGCCGTCCACGCCAATGCCGCCTCGACCACCGTCTCGCTGTCTGGCCGCGGATCCAGCGTGTCGGGACCCAGCACGAAGTCGAGCCCCCAGAATTCCCGCTTCCCGAGGATGCGTGACACCGGCTCGCCGGCCACCCGGCGTTCCAGCAGGCGGTCCACGGCAGTACGGCCGGCGGCGTCCACCGGGCGATCGCGCTCGGTAATCAATGCCAGCCGGTCGAGCCCCAGGGCGGCGGCCACCAGCAGCCGGGCTTCGCGGGCGGGCGCTTCGGCATCGGCATCGCCATCGTCGACGCTCGCCGCCGCCAGCCGGCGCACCGCCTCCGCCACCACCGCCGCCAGCGCCACCG
>JAGQRL010000148.1 GCA_020425485.1 Rhodospirillaceae bacterium | reverse complement strand
ACCACCTTGATGCCGGTGACCAGCACTTCGGTTTCGGTCGACTGCTCGACGAATTCCGGTGCCGGGCGGTGGATCGGGGCGCGCCGGGCCGTGTTCACCGGCCCGCGCTCATCGATCGGCTCGCCGATCACGTTGAGGATGCGGCCAAGGGTTTCCGGCCCCACCGGCATGGTGATGGGCCCGCCGGTGTCCACCACCTCGCCGCCGCGCACCAGACCGTCGGTGGCGTCCATGGCGATGCAGCGCACCGTGTTCTCGCCCAGGTGCTGGGCCACTTCCAGCACCAGCGTCCGGCCGTCGAGCTTGGTGTGGAGCGCGTTCATGATCGGCGGCAGCTCGCCCTCGAACTGGACATCGACGACCGCCCCCAGGATCTGGGTCAGCCGGCCGGTGGCGTTGCTCTTGGTGCTCTTTGCCATGTCGTTCGTGTCCTCGGTTCGTGCGGTCGGGGTCGTCCGTTCTGGTCGGCCGGGCCCGCGTGCCCGGTATCGGCGGCGGGTGGCCCCGCCGGCCGGGATTGCGTTGCGGTGTCTACAGGGCCTCCGCCCCGGAGATGATCTCGATCAGTTCGCTCGTGATCACCGCCTGGCGGGTCCGGTTATAGGTCAGCGTCAGCCGGTCGATCATGTCGCCGGCATTGCGCGTCGCGTTGTCCATTGCCGTCATCCGCGCACCCTGCTCGCCCGCCTGGCTTTCAAGCATGGCGCGGAAGGTCTGGATGGCCAGGTTGCGCGGCAGCAGGTCTTCCAGGATCTGCGCCTGGTCCGGTTCGAACTCGTACAGCGCATGGGAGGAGCTGTGCTCCTCCTCGATCGCCAGGGGAATGAGCTGGCGCACGGTGATCTGCTGGGTGATCGCCGAGACGAAGCGGTTGTAGATGATGGTGCAGACGTCGAACTCGCCCGCCTCGAACTTCTGCCGCAGCTTCGTCGCCACCTCTTTGGCGTCGTCGAAGCGCACGCCGCGGCGCATCACGTCGGTCACCCGGTCGGTGATCAGGCTGTTGAGGTCGCGCCGCAGGGCATCGGCGCCCTTGCGGCCGACGCACATCAGCTCCACCTGCTTGCCCTCGCTGCGCAGCGCGCGCACGCGGTTGCGGGTTTCGCGGACAACGGTGGTGTTGAAGCCGCCGCACAGCCCGCGGTCGGCGGTCACCACCACGATGAGGTGCCGCTCGTCCTTGCCGGATCCGGTCATCAGCCGCGGCGCCCGGGCATCGCCGGCCATGGCCGTGGCCAGGTTGGCCACCATGCGGCCCATGCCTTCGGCGAAGGGGCGGGCATGGGTCGCCTGCTCCTGCGCCCGGCGCAGCTTGGCAGCCGCGACCATCTTCATGGCCGAGGTGATCTTGCGCGTCGACTTGACGCTGTCGATCCGGTTCCGCAGGTCCTTGAGGCTAGGCATGCCGCTTTCCTGTCATCGTCTTTCCGGTCCGCCCTGGGCTATGGGATCGGCTCAGACGAACACCTTCTTGTAGTCCTTGATGAAGGCGTGCAGCCGCTCTTCCAGCTCCGGCGACAGCGCCTTCTGCTCGCGGATGTCGGCCAGGATGTCGGCCCCGCTGTCGCGCAAGGACGACAGAAGCCCGGTTTCGAACGCGCGCACCTTGCCCGCCGGCAGCCCGTCCAGATAGCCGCGCACACCGGAGAAGATGGCAGCCACCTGCTCTTCCACCGGCAGCGGCGAATACTGGTCTTGCTTCAGCAGCTCGGTCAGGCGCACGCCGCGCGCCAGCAGGCGCTGGGTGGCCGCATCGAGGTCCGAGGCGAACTGCGAGAACGCTTCCATCTCGCGGTACTGGGCCAGTTCCAGCTTGATGGTGCCGGCCACCTGCTTCATCGCCTTGATCTGGGCGGCGGAGCCGACGCGGCTGACCGACAGGCCGACGTTGATGGCCGGGCGGACGCCCTTATAGAAGAGGCCCGTTTCCAGGAAGATCTGGCCGTC
>JAGQRL010000147.1 GCA_020425485.1 Rhodospirillaceae bacterium | reverse complement strand
TTCCAGAACTGCGTGCACTGCAAGACCTGTGACATCAAGGACCCCACCCAGAACATCAACTGGACAGTCCCCCAAGGCGGCGACGGCCCGAACTACCCGAATATGTAGGCGGTCGGCCTCGGGGCTATTGTCCCAGGACATGTTCGCAAGGCTCGGTGTGCCGAGGTCCGGTATTCAGGGATCGAGGTGATCGGACCGGGGTGGTCGAGGCGATGGACAGCGAGGACGCGGCACCGCAGCCGTCGCGCGGCCAGTCCCACACCGGGCAGGCTGCGGGCACACCCCTGTCCCCCGCCACCGAAATGCGCGAGGGGGCGATGGCCGTGCTGCCGATCATGGCGGCGGCGGCCCCCTTCGGGCTCGCCATCGGCACGCTGGCCACCCAGAAGGGCCTGTCGGTGCCGGAAATCACGTTCATGTCGGCCACCGTATTTGCCGGTGGCTCGCAGTTCGTGGCGGTGGAGCTGTGGACCAGCCCGGCCGCCCTGGGCACGCTGGTTCTGGCCACCCTCATCGTCAATCTGCGCCATGTGCTGATGGGGGCGGCCCTCGCCCCCTATTTGCGGCGCTTCGGCCGCGGCCAGTTGGCGCTCGCCCTGTTTGCCATGGTGGACGAAACCTGGGCGCTGTCGCTCCGGCGGGCACAGACCAAGGCGCTGACGCCGCTCAACTACTTCACCATGGCCGCGATGCTGTGGATGACATGGGTATCCTCCGCACTCGCCGGTGCCGCCCTGGGCTCGGCCATCGAGGACCCCTCGGTCTACGGGTTCGACTTCGCGCTCGCCGCCATTTTCCTCACGCTGCTCGCCGGCATGTGGCGGGGCGCCAGCACCGCACTGCCCTGGGCGGTGGCCGCCGCCACCGCGGTGCTGGTGCACTGGCTGGTGCCGGGCGCCTGGTCCGTCTTCTGCGGCGCCATCGCCGGCGGGCTGGTGGGCTTTGTGCGGGGAGGCGGGCGCGCATGAGCGGCGAGCTGTGGAGCCTGGACGGCTGGACCCTGCTGGTGATCCTCGCCATGGCGCTCGTCACCTACGCCACGCGGGTGGCCGGGGTGGTGCTGGTGCGCTTCATCCCCGTGCGCGGGCGCGTGGCTGCGGCACTGGAGGCGATCCCCGGCTCGGTGCTGATCGCCCTGATCGCGCCGATGGTGCTGGCCACCGGTATTGCCGAAACGGCGGCGGCGGTGCTGACCCTGGCGGTGGCCTTCCGCGGCCCGCCGATCCTCGCCATCCTCACCGGCGTCATCGCCGTGGTCGCCCTGCGCGCGGCGGGACTTTAGGGCGTTTTCTGTTCAGTCTGCGCCGGCCCGCGCCCCCGCCCGACCAGCCAAACCATCGTAAAATATTGGGTGGCCGGGTGGCGGCGCGGGCCGGAACCGCTACGAGATCGCGCGAAAGCGCTCCACGCGCCCCTACTGCCCGGCTTCGCCGAGCGCCTGGCAGGCGGCGTAGAAGTCAAAGGTGACGAACGGGTCGGCCCGATAGCGGACCGTCAGGGTCTGTTCGCCCGCGGTCTCGCCGGTCACCGTCAGCGTGAGGTCCGGGTCCGGGGTGGCAATGGTGAGGCGGTCGCGCTCGAAGACGGCCCGCAGCCCAACTTCGGAAAAACCGCCCTCCATCCGGGCGAGCATGCCGGCCACGTCGTCGGTCGTAACGCTCAGCACGAACCCGGCCAGCCGGTCATCGCAGAAATAAGCGCCGGACCCGCCGGTTTCCTGCGGGAACAGGGCGACGAAGGCCGGGCTGTCGGGATCGTCGCCGGTGAAGGGGTTTTCCCCCGGCCGCCCCGTCCGGGTCGGTTCGCCGTAGCGCTCAACCAGGCAGGCCATCGCCTCGTCGCGCGCCATCCCATCGACGGCGGTGCTGTAGAAGTCGGGGCACGCCACGCCGTCCTGCGCTGCCGCCGGAGCGGACCAGGCGAGCGGCGCCAGCCCGGCCAGCAGCCCGCAGGCGATCCGCTTCGGTGACCTGTCGTTGCGTTGCATGGATCCCTCCTCCGAGTGCTGTTTGGCCGAGACGGGCCCCATTTGGCGCCGGGTCAGGTGGCACCAATGGGGCAGCGGCTATATCTCCTCACCGTGTACCTGCACGTCCTCGCCGGGCCTCTGCGGCTCGTTGCTGGGCGTTTGCGTCTCCGCACATGCCGCCTCGGCGAGTTCCAGCCGGCCAAGTTCGCCATCGGGCTCCGTGGTGAACACCAGCACCAAGACGGCTCCGGCCTCAAACAGCGGAACGGTGTCGCGATCCTCGCAGTAGCGCTCGACCATCACGTCGCGAAACAGCCCATCGGGAAGGCCGAATTCGACCATTCGGGCCAACCGCAAGTCCGGCGGATCGATGGCCATCGTCACCACCAGGCGCGGGCCATCGGCAATCACGTCCGTCACCACCAGATGCTCGCCAGACCTGTGCGGAAGACTCCGCTGGCGGTCCCGCGCCACTCTTTCCAGCATCTCCTCCAGGCCGTCCCCACCCATGAGGCCGCTGGCCACCTGCCGGCGCAGGTCCGGGTTGGAGGCGATCACCAGCTCCATCTCCTCATAGGCCCGGAACGCCCTGACGACGACCACCAGCACCAGCAGCGCCAGGAACAGCCCGACCACGGTGTTGAGGGTGGCGCTGGTGTGCTGCGGCGCGCTGGCGGCGATGCCGCGCCGCGAGCGGGCGCGGCCCTTCGCCAGCAGGACGATGCTGCCGAACGGGACATAGACCAGGGCCGCGAGGTACGGCGTGTCGAACGCATCCAGCGCCCGCCCCGCCGCGATGGGGAAGAGGACCGCACCGATGGCGACGGCAAGCACCCACTGCAAGAGCAGTAAGCCCGCCAGCATTCCGGCGGAGATCGCCCACGGCAACAGCAAGGGCGGCAACAGTGCCAAGGCCGCAAGCACGCCCACGAAGTTCAACAGCAGGAAGAACCGCGAACGGCTCAGCGGGGAGACCGGCGGATGCAGGCACGCGCGGACGAGCCCGCCGAGGCCGAGCAGACCGAATGTGATGATGGCCGTTGCGGTCCGGCCGAGTGCGTAGATTTCGTAGGCGAGGGAGTCGAGCATGGCGCGGCGCGAGACCGATCCGGTGTGGGGGATGCTCGAAAACTACGGCAGGTGCGGGCGGGAGTCTGCTACTTAAATTTGCATTATCCTGCGGCCTCTCTGTCTTCCCGTCGCCCTGGCTGTGCCCCGAGGTGGGCAGGCGCGCCAACGCGGCACCGGCGATCCCCTTGGCGTTGATAGGATTGAATAGGATTGCGTGATATCCTGCCCAAACCAGGAGGAGTTGCCATGCGGAACACCCAGCAGTTCAGCATCACCTTGCCGCACGAGATGGCCCGCGTGGTGCAGGAGAAGGTCGCGTCCGGCGCCTATGCCTCGGTGAGCGAGGTGCTGCGCGACGGGGTGCGCGCCCTGATGGACCGCGACCTCGCCCTGGAGCGCTGGCTGCGGGAGGAGGTGGTGCCCGGCCATGCGGAATACCGCCGCGATCCCGCCAAGGCCGTCGACGCGGACGACCTCCTGGCCCGCCTGCGCGCCCGCCGTATTGCCGAAGTTGAGGCACCAACAATCAAGGATGAGCGCGCCAAGGACTAGGCATGCGGGTTATCTTCACACCAGCGGCGGAACGCCAGGTGGAGCACCTCTACCGCTACATCGCCGATAGAGCTTCGGAACAGCGGGCAGCGGACTATGTGGAGCGGATCGTGGCCCATTGCCGGGGGCTCGCGAACTTTCCCGAGCGCGGAACCCGGCGTGACGATATCTTGCCGGGCCTGCGCATCGTTGGGTTCGAACGTCGGATCACCATCGCTTTCCTGATCGAACCAGGGCAGGTGGTGATCCAAGGTGTGCTCTACGGCGGTCGCAACTACGAGGTCCTGTTGAAAGATGCGCAGTAGGCCCATCTCCCGCCACCTCGTCCGCTTGGCCGGACTGTTGGCCATTGGCCTGGCAAGTCAGCCCGCCGGGGCCGATGGGCCGCAGGGCATGATCCCCGAGGCGGTGCGCCAGTGCACCCCGGTGGACCGGCAGGACGCCCAGTCCGATGCCGGCGCGGCCCAGGGTCCGATGACGATCATCGCGCCGGAGGGTGGAGTCTCGAACGGCCTTGAGCGCCTGACCGGGATGCTGCCGGGGGCCGCGGCATCGGCGCCGCCGGCATTCTCCCGACCCGCCGATGACGGTCCGGCGCCATCGACCCTTCCTGCCGAACGACCCTGACGGCCGGAGCCACCCGGAGACGCCTTACTCCTCCTCCCCGCACCAGGGGGCGCGGGCGGGATCGGTGTCGGTGCGGCGGAAGGGGGAGTGGGTGCTGAGCGCTTCGATCTGCCAGTCCACCTGATCGGTCTCGCGCTCCAGGAAGTCCGCCACCGCGGAGCGGAAATTGGGATCGCGGATCAGATGCGCGCTGTAGGTTTTGGTGGGCAGGTAGCCGCGCTGGATCTTGTGCTGGCCCTGGGCGCCGGCCTCCACCGTCTTCAGCCCGCGGGCGATGGCGAACTCGATGGCCTGGTAGTAGCACGCCTCGAAATGCAGGAACTTGTAGTGGCCGTAGCAGCCCCAGTTGCGGCCGTAGAGGGTGGCCCCGCCGATCAGGTTCAAGGCACCCGCCACCAGCCGCCCGTCATCCTCCGCCACCACCAGGGCGATCCTGTCGGCGAGCGTGCGGCCGATCTCATCGAAGAAGGCGCGCGTCAGGTAGGGCACGCCCCATTTGCGGTCGCTGGTGGAGGTGTAGAAGCCGAAGAAGGCATCCCAGTGGTGCGGCTTCAACTCGTCGCCGGTCAGCACCCGCATGGTGATGCCGGCATCCACCACCGCCCGGCGTTCCTTCTTGATCGCCTTGCGCTTGCGTGAGGCCAGGGCGGCCAGGAAGTCGTCGAACGACCCGTAGCCGTCGTTCACCCAGTGGTATTGCTGGCCGGTGCGCAGCAGCCACCCGGCCTCTTCCAGGCGGTGGGCGTCGGCCGCGTGGGGGAAGGTGGCGTGCACGGTGGCGATGCGGTTCTGGGCCGCCACCTCCGCCGCCCCGTGGATCAGGGCCGCGACCACCAGATCCCGATCGGCGCCGGCGCGGGCCAGCAGCCGCGGGCCGGGCACCGGGGTGAAGGGTACGGCCATCTGCAGCTTGGGATAGTAGCGGCCGCCGGCGCGTTCGTAGGCATCGGCCCAGGCGTGGTCGAACACGTATTCGCCGTAGGAGTGGGACTTCAGATACATCGGCGCCGCACCGAGCAGGCGGCCGTGATCGTCCTCCACCAGCAGGTGCTGGGGCAGCCAGCCGGTGTCCGCCGTGGCCGATTTGGAGTGTTCCAGGGCCGACAGGAAGGCGTGGCTGAGGAAGGGGTTGTCGTTGCCCGCACAGGCGCCGGCCACGCAGGCATCCCAGTCGCCCGGATGCACCGCGTCCAGCTCACTCGCCACCTTCAGAACCGCCGGTGCCCCGCCATCGGCCATCGCGCTCTCCCTGCTGCCCGTGCCAACTAAACTGGCAAGGCTGCGGGCGCCGGCAAGCGGGGACTGCGATGTGCCGCCTACCCCGCCAGCCGCGCGTCCAGCCCAGCGCGCACGGCCGGCCACTCCTCGGCCAGGATGGAGAACTGCGAGGTGTCGCGGATGAAGCCGTGCTGCACCTTCTTGTGCTTGCGCAGCACCCCTTCCTTCACGGCACCCAGGCGCAAAATGGCATCGTGGCTGCGCTGGTTGCGCGCATCGGTGCGGAAGCTGACGCGCACCGCCCCCAGCGCCTCGAACGCATGGCCCAGCATCAGCCGCTTGCAGGCGGGGTTGACCTTGGTGGCCCAGACGTCGCGGGCATACCAGGTCCAGCCGATCTCCAACCCCCCGTCGGCGGGCTCCAGGTTGATGTAGCGCGAGGAGCCGACGATGCGGCCGCTATCGGCCAGATGCACCACATAGGGCATCTCGCGCCCCGCCTCGCGCCCGCCGATGGCCTGGCGCACCAGCACGTCGATCATGCCGGGCTGGCTGGCATCCATGCCCATCCAGGCCCAGATGGCGGGATCGCCGGCGATGGCGGCCAGCCCTTCCAGGTGGCGGGCCTCCATGGGCTCCAGCCTGACGACGGAATTGGCCAGCACGGTGGGGGGGAGGGGTGTCGGCAGCATGACCCAACTATGACGATAAGGTTGCTGGCGGTGGCAACCGTTATGATGTATCCGAACAATGATCCCCACGGACCGTCGGAGACCTGAGATGACCACGACCCGTCCCGTCGTGCCCCTGCGCAGCGTCCTTTATATGCCCGGCGCCAACGCGCGTGCGCTGGAAAAGGCCAAGACGCTCGACGCCGACGCGCTGATCTTGGACCTGGAGGATTCCGTGGCGCCGGACGCCAAGGACCTGGCGCGCACCCAGGTGGCGGCGGCGGTGAAGGCGGGCGGCTACGGGCGGCGGCTGCCGGTGGTGCGCATCAACGCGCTGACCACGCCGTGGGGCCATGCCGACCTGCGTGCCGCGGTGGAAGCCGGCGCCAAAGTCGTGCTGATCCCCAAGGTGGACGGTGCCGATGCGGTGCGTGAGGTGGAAATGGCGATCCACGAGATGGACGAGGACGCCAACATCAAGCTGTGGGCGATGCTGGAAACGCCGCGCGGCATCCTGCGCGCCGATGAGATCGCCGGCTCCTCCTTCGCGCTGAAGACGCTGGTGATGGGCACGTCCGACCTGGCGAAGGACCTGCACTGCCACCACACCCGCGACCGCGAGCCGATGGTCACCTCGCTCGGGCTGTGCCTGCTGGCCGCCCGCGCCCACAACAAGGCCATCGTCGACGGCGTGTGCCTGGACCTCAGCGACGACGCGCGGTTCGAGGCGGAATGCCTGCAGGGCCGCCATATGGGGTTTGACGGCAAGACGCTGATCCACCCCAAGACGGTGGAGGTGGCCAACCGGGTGTTCGCGCCCGATGCCGAGGAGATCGCGATGGCGCAGAAGATCTCCGTCGCCCACGCCCAGGCCCAGGCGGAAGGCAAGGGCGTGACCGTGGTGGACGGCAAGCTGATCGAATACCTGCACGTGCAGACGGCCGAACGCGTGCTGGCCCTGGCCCGCGCCGTCGGCGCGCTGGACGCGGCGGAGGAGAAGGAAGCCGCGGCGGGGTAGGTCGTCGTGAAGAGTTAGGGGCACGCTAGTGCATGCCCCTTTGTCTCAATCTAGTGTTTCTTTCGAATGACCCATGCTGGGGGCATGCCAAACCGGCGGATGGCTTCTGCTTCACTCCCAGGATGCAAGTCACCGTACCGGACTTCGGAAATCCGGCCAGGGTTACATTGATAGCGGGCGGCGATGCGGTGTACGAACTCACCTCGCCAAAGCGCAAGGTGAATATTAACAGCATCGTCGAAGGTCAAACGATAACTAGGCTCCCGAAGATCGGGGGCGAACAAGTCCAGTTGACGACTCATTGAATGGCTCCTTGTCAAGACGTGCTTGACCGGAGCGGTTCGATGCGAGCATCCTACTGGGGATGCTGAAATGCATCGAACCAACTACCAGGCCCCGACACGTGCACTTAAGGGAGTGTGTCGGTAAGCCAACTTCGGAGCGGCTCGGGGGCAACCGGGCCGCTCTTCATTTAGCCATCTTCGAATTGTACCCAACCGCGGATGGGCGTCGGAAGCCCCGTCTAAGCTCTTTCTTCAAGAAGGAAAAAATATGTCGTTTCTCAATAATCATGAGCAATTAAATATCCTTTTCGAAGTTCAATAGCGGCTGTCGGCTTGCGATTTTCCGCTTGACACTGGCCATGCCCGGTGTCGCGAGGAAGAATCGGGTGTGGCGCCATCAGTTGCCTGAACACAAAACGTGTTGGGGTAGGCAAGACAAGCAGTCAATCGAAGTATATGTCATCGAACGTCATCGAACGTCATCGAACG
>JAGQRL010000146.1 GCA_020425485.1 Rhodospirillaceae bacterium | reverse complement strand
ATTCGGCGAAGCTTTCGAGGCGATCGAGATCGACGATCTCGCGGCCAATCCGGAGGCTACGACTTACCCGCATTAGGTGCTGACCGTGCATTTGAACGACGCGGACCCGGAAGGCCCGACCAAACAGGCGGAAGCGCGGGTGATCGCGTTTTTCCGGGAGCGGCTGCAGGCGGGCTGACGCGGGTTTGCGCTGCAAAAGCCGCAAATGCTATAGGGCGCGCAACCAATTCTCCGTCCCGCTCTTTGCGAGCGAGGACGCCAGTCCGGAGCCTCAAATGTCGGTCGATCAGGCCACCGTCCGCCGCATCGCGCATCTCGCGCGCGTTGCGGTCGAGGACAAGGAAGTCGAGCATCTGCAGGGCGAGATCAACGCCATTCTGTCCTTCGTCGAGGCGCTCTCCGCGGTCGACGTCGAGGGCGTGGAGCCGATGACCTCGGTGCTGCCGATGCATCTGCGCATGCGCCAGGACGAGGTGACCGACGGATTCATCGCTGCCGATGTCGTGGCGAACGCGCCCGAGCGCGAAGACAGTTTCTTCGTCGTGCCGAAGGTGGTGGAGTAAGCGATGACCGAACTCACCCGTCTTTCGCTCGCCGCCGCGCGCGACGGCCTCAACGCCAAGAAGTTCACCGCGACCGAACTCACCCGCGCGCATGTCGATGCGGTCGAGAAAGCGCGCGCGCTCAACGCCTATCTGAAAGAGACGCCGGAGAAGGCGCTCGCCGCCGCCGCCGAGAGCGATGCGCGTCTGGCCAAGGGCGAGGCGCGACCGCTGGAAGGCCTGCCGCTCGGCATCAAGGATCTCTATTGCACCAATGGCGTCGAGACGACGGCGGCGAGCCGCATTCTCGAAGGCTTCAAACCGCATTACGAATCCACCGTCACCAGCCAGTTGTGGCGCGACGGCGCCGTCATGCTCGGCAAGCTCAATCTCGACGAATTCGCAATGGGCTCTTCGAACGAGACGAGCGCCTATGGTCCGGTCGTGTCGCCGTGGCGCCGTAAAGGCAGCGACGCGAAGATCGTGCCCGGCGGTTCCTCGGGCGGCTCGGCTGCGGCCGTCGCGGCGCATCTATGCCTTGCCGCGACCGCGACCGACACGGGCGGATCGATCCGTCAGCCCGCCGCCTTTACTGGCACGGTCGGCATCAAGCCGACCTATGGCCGCTGCTCGCGCTGGGGCATCGTTGCCTTTGCCTCGTCGCTCGACCAGGCGGGCGCCTTCGGCGTGAAGGTGCGGGACTGCGCCATCCTGCTCAGCTCCATCTGCGGGCTCGATCCGAAGGACTCCACCAGCGTCGACCTGGCGGTGCCGGACTTCGAAGCGGCGCTGAAGGACGGCGTGCGCGGCCTGAAGATCGGCGTGCCCAAGGAATACCGGGTGGACGGCATGCCGGAGGAGATCGAGGCGCTGTGGCAGCAGGGCATCGACTGGCTGCGCGCCGCCGGGGCGGAGGTGGCGGAGGTGTCGCTGCCGCACACCCACTACGCCCTACCGGCCTACTACATCGTCGCCCCCGCCGAAGCGTCGTCCAACCTGGCGCGCTACGACGGCGTGCGCTACGGCCTGCGCGTCGACGGCAAGTCGATCATCGAGATGTATGAGAACACCCGCGGCGCCGGCTTCGGGGCGGAGGTGCGGCGGCGCATCCTCATCGGCACCTATGTGCTGTCGGCCGGCTACTACGATGCCTACTACCGCAAGGCCCAGCAGGTGCGCAGCCTGATCCGCCGCGACTTCGACCAGGTGTTCGAAACCTTCGATGCGGTGCTGACGCCGACCGCCCCCAGCGGCGCCTTCGGCCTCGACAACGTGCCGGACGATCCGGTGACCATGTACCTGAACGACATCTTCACGGTGACCGCCAACATGGCCGGGCTGCCGGGGATCAGCGTGCCGGCGGGGCTGGACCACCAGGGGCTGCCGCTCGGCTTGCAGGTGCTGGGCCGGCCGTTCGATGAAGGAACGCTGCTGCGCGTCGCCCAGGCGATCGAGGACGCCGCGCAGTTCAAGCTGGCCCCGCCGTTCAACATGCGCCGGTAGAGCGTGATGGGGGTGCCGCCATCCGATGCCTATGGGCGCCTGGTGCGCCGCGGGCGCCGGTTGGCGGCTCTGGGCGGGGGCCTGGCCAGTGCCGCCAGCTTCGGGGCGATCTACGGGCTGTTCGGGATGATCCTGGACAGTCCGTTCAACTGGGTTCTGCCGGTCGCCGCCTGTCTTGTTTCCGCCGTGGCGGCGCCGCTCCTGTGGGGCCTCCTGGCCCCCGGCGGGGGGCGCTTCCGCATCGGGCTTGGCACGCTGTCGGGCGTGCTCACGGCACTGCTGGCCCATATCGGGCTCGGTATCGCGGCCTACGCCGTGTTCCTGCTGGACCCCAGCCTGGTCAGCCGGTCGGCATCGCCGGCGCAAACCCCGATTGCATACGATGCGGCCATGGCCGGCGGGACCGTGGTTCTGTCCCTCGCCATCGGCTGGTCCATCACCCTGCCGCTGGGAGCACTCTACGCCCTGCTGGTGACGCTGCACTGTCGCGCCAGGGCGCGGCGATGACCGGCGGTCGCCCCCGGCACCCCGCAAGCCCATACCGGGATCCGCGGCAGGTCTGCTAGGCTGACCGGCACTGCAGCCACTGCGACTTTGGCCGTCGATGACAGAAGACAGTGCGGCGCCGGCCCTCTCCGCCTATGCCCGGCTGGTGCGCATCGGCCGGCGCTGGGCCGCCATCACCGCGCTTGGGGTCGGCAGCACCGCCGCTCTGGTGATGGACCGGACGAGTGGCGCCCATCTGCTCGGCATGTTCCGCTGGTACCTGCCCACCTGTGCCTGCATCGGCGCCGCCCTGGCGGCCCCCTGGCTGTGGGGCGCCATCGTGCCCCGGCGCGGCCGCTTTCCCATCGGCCGGGGCGTTCTGGCGGGGCTGGCCACGGCGCTGATGGGCCATGTGGCGATCGGTCTTGGCACCTTCGTGGCCTATGCCGCGGCGTTCGACCGCCCACCGCTGCACCAGGCCGGGACCAGCGTGACGATGCTCGATGCCCTGGGGTACGGCGTCGTTTCCCTGGGGGCTTCGGTGCTGCTCACCGGCATGACCACGCTGCCGCTGGGGGCTGTGTGCGGGGCGCTGGTAACCCAGTATTGCCGCCATCAGCTCCAGGAGCGGGACAGGACATGACGCCCCCCGGCGAGGCTCCGCTGCCCGAGGATTCCCGGCTGGCCGAGGTCACCGCCTGGGGCCGGCGACGCATGGCCTGGGCGGCCTTCGTCGCCAGCTTCGCCCTGGGCGCCGCCCTGATCGCCAGCCGGCCGGACAGCGTGAGGTTCATGTGGAGCGTGTGGGCGATCGCCGGCTGTGCCTCGGCGACGCTGCTGGCACCGCATTTCTGGGGCCGCATGGCGCCGCGCGCCGCCGGCTTCAGCGCCTGGCGCGGGGCTGCCGCCGGGGCGCTCACCGCCGCGGCCGCCTATGGGCTGATGTGCGCCATCGCCACCATCGCCGCCGGCACGCCCCTGGTGCTGGGCTACCTGGCAGCCTCCTTCCTCTATCTGGGGCCGTGGCTCGTCGCGCTTGGGGCGGTGGCCGGAGCCGTGGTCGCCGGCCTCAGCCAGCGGCGCTTGGAGCGGCTGAGGCACACGGAGTGATCGCCAGTTCAAGAATTGTTCTATCCCAGAAGTTTATCGAGTTTGGGTTGTGGCGTCGGCGGACCCTCGATAGGGTTGATCCCACCACCCCTGGCGCTTGTGCCGATTGGGCTTCCGTCCCTTCGGCAGGGTGAGGGGTGATACCGGCCCGCAGCCGATTCACCTGGTGTGCCGATGCCGTCTCCGCGCCGGCCCGTGATTGTTGGATGGACCCGCTGGCCCAGCCACATCGACGTTGGGGTGGACCAGTCGTCGGACCCTCCGCCTGACAACGAGGATAGACGGGCCGGGTTTGATCCCGATTTCCGGGCGGTTGTGGCGTGGGGGCGCCGCCGTATGGCCTGGGCAGCGTTCGTGTCCGTTGTCGCCCTGGCGGGTTTGGCGACCGCACCCAGCATTGTCGACATCATTGAAACTGGACGTTCCGACGCCAGGGTCGTCGCCATCTTCCTGCTGCTGTTCGGGTCGATGGCGGCTGTCGCCACCTTCCTGGCCCCCGGGAATTGGGACTCGATGATCCGCTCCGCCGGCCGATTCAGCCCGGCCAGAGGTGCGGGCGGTGGCATTGTCACGGTCATCCTGTCTTACCTCGCGCTGACGGTCGTCTCCTTCTTTGTCTCCCCTCCAGGTGGTCTCGCGATCGGAGTTGGCTTCGCGTTTGTCGGACCCGCGCTGCTGATGATCGGGGCCGCCTGCGGTGCTGTGGTGACGCTGCAGTGCCGGGCGCGACTGCTTCGACTGCGCCGCGTGCGGGAGCAGGCCGATGGGCCGGCGGACACTGCCGCCATCACCCGCGGGCGCGCCTGCTGGTCGGCACGGCTGCTGGGCCGGCCGGGGTCGCACAGCCGTTGGGCGGACGGGGAGGTGGGTGCGAGGATCGATCGGGCCGGCAGGTGGGCCGCGTTGGTATTTGGCCTGTTGGTAGCTGCGGTCGTGTGGTGGCTGGTTCCCCATGTCATCGGCTACGCCCGATCTGGTTGGCCTCACACAGTCCACGAATTCGGCGCCCTTGCGCTCACCGTGCCGGTGATGGCGGTGGTGGCACCCCGGCTGTGGGCCTGGATGGCCGGCGGAACCTCCGGGGTTTCTGTCCGCCACGGCGTGGTCGGCGGCATCCTGGTGGCGATTGCCGCACATGTCGTGTTGCTGCTGGCTGCCTCCTTGATCTCGAGCCTGTTGAGCGCTCGGCCTCTGCATTCTCTGCTACGCCAACCCGGCGTGATGGTGATGATGGGGCCGTCAATTCTAGGGTATCGCGTCTACCAATCGGTCCTCCACGGCACCTGGGTTTGCGTGGTCGCGGCCGCAATTGTGGGCGGGCTGGTGGCCTGGTGGTGCCAGCGGCGGCTGGAGCGGGGGCAAGATCCGCCATAGCGGGACCCGAGAATTGCCGCAGGCAAGGCGCGATTTCCACATGATGTTCGCGTTTAACGTGTCCATCTGACGGCCGCCGAAGGGGGGGCCGGGAGACACGACGGGCGCACAGATGGAGGACCGATCGGACCGGCCGACGAGCGAGGCCGAGGGTACCGCCACGGCCGGCTATCGGGCCGACAGGCGGGATTTCGACGACGTTGTTGCCTGGGGCTGCCGCCGCATGGCTTGGGCGGCGATCCTTGCGGTGCTCGCCCTCTGGGCCTGCTTCGTCCTGCCGTCGCTGGTTCGCGCCATCGGGTCGGAGTCGAGCCCGGCAGGACCCGTCAAGCTCCTCTCGATCCTGTTGGCATCGGGCGGTCTGGTCGCCAGCTTCCTGGCGCCACGGATCTGGGGATCGATGATGCGGCGCGCCGGCCGGATCAGCCTCGGCCGCGGCGTCATCGCCGGCGGGCTCACCGTCATCGTGTCCTATCCGGTGACGGTACTGGGCTGGGCGGTTCTCGGCATGGCGGGCGGCCAGACCCTGCTGCTGCTGTTCGCCGGCCTCTATATCGGCCCCCTGCTGGTGGCGATCGGCGCCGGGTGCAGCTTTGTGGTGACGCTGTGGTGTCGGGCGCGGTCGGAACGCCTGCGCCGCAACCGCACCCCGCCGACCGACCTGCCCGGTCGTTCGGCCGCCGCCAGCCGTCTCGGCCGATGGCCGGGCTGGCTGCTTGGCCGGCCGCGGTTCGACGGGCCGCTGGGTGCCACCGACACCGGGGCGCGGATCGACCGTGCGGGTCGCTGGGCCATGGCCGTTCTGGGGGCCGGCCTGGTGATCCGTGCCGGCTGCGACGGCGCCATGTTCCCCTGGATCACGCGCGATCCGCGGTCCGGACCGGCAGACGCGCTGTTGGTGTGCGCCCTGGGCAGCCTGATGGCCGGTCTGCTGGCCCCGCGCCTGTGGGCGTGGCTGTCCACCGGCAAGACCCGGCTGCGCCTGGGCGGGGGGATTGCCGCCGGCCTGCTGATGGGTATTGGCAGCTACGGGCTGCTGTGGGGCGCACTCGCGCTCTTCGGCCGGATCCTCCGGTCGTTGCCAGGCACTTGGGTCGAGTTCGCCCTCGGGCGCAGGGGTGTGCTGGACTGGACCTATGGCTTGATGCTCCACGGCGGCTGGCCGTGGGTGATTGTGGCGGGGGTGCTGGCTGGGCTGGTCACCCTGTGGTGCCAGCGGCGCTTGGAGCGGCTGGGTGGCGGCGGGGCGGTCGACCGCGCCTGACACGCCCAGATGCGGGGCTGCCACCTTCACAACGCGGCGCATGCCCCCTGCGCGTGGTCGGCGATTGTGGGCGGGCCAATGCCTCGGCTACGAAGAAATCATGAGTTCCCGCAGTCTTCCGCCACGACCATGATCCGCCCGCCCGACCCCCTTCTTGGCATTATCTACAAGGTGCTGGCGGTGGGGTGCTTCTCCGTGATGAACGTGATCATCAAGGGGGTGGGGCAGGATATCCATACCGGCCAGGTGGTCTTCTTCCGCGGACTGTTCGCCTTCGTGCCGCTGGCCTTCATGATCCACGCCGCCGGCGGGCTCGGCACGCTGCGCACCCACCATCCGCTCAAGCACCTGATCCGCTCGGGCGTCGGCACCATGGCGATGCTGCTGGGCTTCACCGCGCTGGTGCTGATCCCGCTGGTGGACGCGGTGGCCATCACCTTCGCCGCCACCTTGTTCACCACGGTGATGGCGGCCCTGGTGCTGAAGGAATCCGTCGGCATCTACCGCTGGAGCGCCGTCACGGTGGGCTTCTTCGGCGTGCTGATGATGCTGGAGCCGTCGGGCCTGCGCCTGCTCGACCCCGGCTCGCTGGTCGGCGAGGCCGACGAAACCTACGCCATCGGCGCGGTGGTGGCGCTGTGCGGCGCCTTCTGCATGGCCGTGGCGATGATCTCCATCCGCTCCATGAGCGGCACGGAAACCAGTGCCTCGATCATCTTCTACTTCACCTTGACGAACACGCTGGTGGCGGCTTGCACGCTGCCGTTCGTGTGGATCTGGCCGACCACGCTGCAATGGGTGATGCTGATCGGCATCGGCGTGTGCGGCGGGGTGGCGCAGATCTGCCTGACGCTCGGCTACCGCTACGCCCAGGCGAGCCTGCTGGCGCCGTTCGACTACTCCGCCATGGTCTACGCCCTGGTGCTGGGCTACCTGTTCTTCGGCGAGGTGCCGCAGACCATGGTGCTGGGCGGGGCGGCGGTGGTGATCGGCGCGGGGCTGTTCATCATCTGGCGCGAACAGGTGCGCCGCGCCCGCCGCGCCCCCAACCTGGGCGGTATGCCGGGGTAGCGGGGGACAGGAGCCGGGAGCCGGGATCCAGGGAACAGGAGTGGTGATCGGAAATTGCTTGAACCGAGCCGTTGCTCCGGGAAGGATCGGCGCCGATATCCGATAGGCACGCAACACGGGATCGACGGACCATGGCGGCGGTGATCGAAGGCAACACGGGCACGTGGGAGATGGTGATCGGGCTGGAGGTCCACGCCCAAGTGATCTCCGAAGCCAAGCTGTTTTCCGGTGCCGCCACCGCCTTCGGGGCGGAGCCCAACAGCCAGGTCAGCCTGGTGGATGCCGCCATGCCCGGCATGCTGCCGGTGATCAACGAATACTGTGTCGCCCAGGCGGTGCGCACCGGGCTCGGCCTGAACGCGCAGATCAACAAGCTCAGCGTGTTCGACCGCAAGAACTACTTCTACCCGGACCTGCCGCAGGGCTACCAGATCAGCCAGTACACCCAGCCCATCGTCGGCCAGGGCACCATCCTGGTGGATCTGCCGGACGGCGATGTGCGCTCCATCGGCATCACCCGGCTGCACCTGGAGCAGGACGCCGGCAAGAGCCTGCACGACCAGCACCCCACCAAGACCTATGTGGACTTGAACCGGTCGGGCGTGGCGCTGATGGAGATCGTCTCGGAACCCGACCTGCGGGGGCCGGAGGACGCGGCGGCCTATCTGCGCAAGCTGCGCAGCATCCTGCGCTACCTGGAAACGTGCGACGGCAACATGGAGGAAGGCTCCATGCGCTGCGACGTCAACGTGTCGGTCCGCAAGGTCGGCGACAACGAATTCGGCACGCGCTGCGAGGTGAAGAACGTCAACTCCATCCGCGCCGTGCAGCAGGCCATCGAATACGAAGCCGCCCGCCAGGTGGAGCTGCTGGAGGACGGCGGCAAGGTGATCCAGGAAACCCGGCTGTGGGACCCCAACAAGGGCGCCACCCGGTCCATGCGGGGCAAGGAGGAAGCGCACGACTACCGCTACTTCCCCGACCCCGACCTGCTGCCGCTGGAGCTGGAGGACGACTGGGTCGAGGCCATCAAGCAGACCCTGCCGGAACTGCCGGACGCCAAGAAGGCGCGCTTCATGGCCAACTACGGGCTGTCGGAATACGACGCGCGCGTGCTGGTGGCCGAACGCGCCCGGGCGGATTTCTATGAGGACGTGGCCAAGGGCCGCGACGCCAAGCTTTCCGCCAACTGGGTGATCACCGAGCTGTTCGGGGCCTTGAACAAGTCCGGCAAGGATATCGGCGACAGCCCGGTGACGGCGGCCCAGCTCGGCGGGCTGGTGGACCTGATTGCCGACGACACCATCTCCGGCCGCATTGCCAAGGATGTGTTCGCCGACATGCTGGAAACCGGCCGCGACGCCGATGCCATCGTGGAAGCCAAGGGGCTGAAGCAGGTGACCGACACCGGCGCCATCGCCGCGGTGATCGATCAGGTGCTGGCCGAGCAGGCGGACAAGGTGGCGGAATACCGCTCCGGCAAGGACAAGCTGTTCGGCTTCTTCGTCGGCCAGACCATGAAGAAGTCCGGCGGCAAGGCCAACCCGGCGGCAGTGAACCAGATCCTCAAGCAGAAGCTGGACGGGTAGAGGGTCCTTCAGATTTACGTTGTTTTTTCTTTGGCGAAGGAGCGAGCATGATTAGTGAATTCAATTTCTTTGACATAGAAGAGACAGCGGGTGGTCCAATCATCGTCCATGCTGGCTCTGGACAGTGGCTTGGGGGTGCGGTGGTTTCTCCAGAAGAGGCAGACGCCGCAATTGAGCGAATAAAGGGCTACCTCGAAGAGGTGTCGCTCGAACTTCACTCCCGCGTGGCGGCCTATCGCAAGACGGATTTCTTCGCAGAAGAAATAGGCTAGGTGGCACTGCCAAGCAGGTCAGCAACCGTCTCCCCACAATCGCGCCCTTGATGAGAAGGGGCCGGGGCGGGCATGAAGGGTTGGTGACTTTGCCACCCGGTGCCGACCCATGACCGACCGCGACGACCGACCCGCCCTCAGCCTGGAATCCCGCCTGGTCGGGCTCGATGGCTTCCTCTGCCCCCATACCGGGGCGGTGGTGCCGCAGATCCACCCGTCCACCACCTTCGCCCGCAACGGCGTGGACTACGCGCAGGTGGGCGGCCGCGGCTACACGCGTGATGAGAACCCCACCTATCTGCTGGCCGAACGCCTGCTGGCGGAACTGGAAGGCGGCGCCGGCGCCCTGCTGTTCGCGTCCGGCATGGCGGCCATCGCCACCCTGGTGCAGGCCCACCGGCCGGGCGACCACATGGTGGTCTCCAGCCACATGTATTTCGGCACACCGAAATACTTCAAGGAGTGGGCCGAGCCCTGGGGGCTGGAGGTGGACCTGGTGGACCCCGGCGACCTGGATGCGGTGCGCGCTGTCGTCCGTCCCGGCCGCACCAAGCTGGTGTTCGTGGAAAGCCCGGCCAACCCGCTGTGGACGGTTTGCGACATCGCCGCCCTGGCGGAGATCGCCCACGAAGCTGGCGCCCGCCTGGCGGTGGACAACACCGTGGCCACGCCGGTGCACACACGGCCGCTCGACCTCGGGGCGGACATCGTCATGCACAGCGCAACGAAGTACCTGAACGGCCACTCCGACGTGCTGGCCGGCGCCCTGG
>JAGQRL010000145.1 GCA_020425485.1 Rhodospirillaceae bacterium | reverse complement strand
GCCGGGTGGGGGAGCGGGCTGGCGCCGGCCTGTGGAAGAAGACAAAGACCGCCATGGATCTGCTGCACGTCAACGACCGTCCGGGCGCCTATCCGCCCTCCTGGTACGCCGCCACCGCCCCGCTGCTCGACCCGCTGCCGGCGCTCGCCGCCGACACCGAAGCCGATGTCTGCGTGATCGGTGCGGGCTACACCGGGCTGTCGACGGCCCTGCACCTGGCCGAACGCGGCCGCCGCGTGGTGGTGCTGGATGCCCACCGGGTGGGCTGGGGCGCTTCGGGGCGCAACGGCGGTCAGGTCGGCACCGGCCAGCGCCTCGGCCAGTTGGCCCTGGAACGCCTGGTCGGCCATGAGGCGGCGCACCGGCTGTGGGACCTGGGGCTGGCTGCCAACGCCCTGGTGCGCGGGCTGATCGTGCGCCACGGCATCGATTGCGATGCCACGCCCGGCGTGCTGCACGCCGACCACCGCGCCCGGTTCGTCGAAGGCACGCGCCGGGAGGTGGAGCACCTGCGCGATGCCTACGGCTACACCCAGATCCGCTTCGTCGACCGCGAGGAGATGCGGGCGATCGTGAACTCCGCGGACTATCACGGCGGCGCGCTGGACAGCGGGGCCGGCCACCTGCATCCGCTGCGCTATGCCCTGGGCCTCGCCCGCGCCGCCCTGGCGGCGGGTGTCACCATCCACGAAACCACCGAGGCCCTGGCGGTGGAGCCCGGCTGTCCGGCGGTGGTCGCCACCCCCGGCGGGCGGGTGCGCGCCGGCACCGTGGTGCTGGCCTGCAACGGCTATCTGCGCGGGCTCGACAGCCAGGTCGCCGCCCGCGTGCTGCCCATCAACAACTACATCGTCGCCACCGCACCCCTGGGGAAGGACGGCATGTGGAACGTGCTGCGCGAGCCCGTGGCGGTGGCCGACAGCCGCTTCGTCATCAACTACTTCCGGCCGACGCCGGACCACCGCCTGCTGTTCGGCGGCGGCGAAAGCTACGGCTACACCTTCCCCCGTGACATCAAGGCGTTCGTGCGCCGGCCCATGCTGAAGGTGTTTCCCCAGCTTGCCGATACGCCGCTGGAGTACGGCTGGGGCGGTACGCTGGCGATCACCCGCTCGCGCCTGCCGCTGCTGTGCCGGCCGGCTGCGGGGGTGGTGTCGGCCTCGGGCTTTTCCGGCCAGGGGGTGGCGCTGGCCACCCTGGCGGGCCAGGTGGTGGCCGAAGCCATCGCCGGGGAGACCGAACGGTTCGATGCCATGGCGGCCGCACCGACCCCGCCCTTCCCCGGCGGCACCCGCCTGCGGCGCAGCCTGCTGGCGCTGGCCATGACATACTACGCCCTGCGCGACCGGTTCTGAGGAGTGCTGGCGATGACCGAGAGCGACCACGGCGACCAGGCATTCCGGGCCGGCACGCTGACCGGCCGGCGGCGGGAGATGACCTATGGCGGGGCGCTCAGCTTCCTGCGCCGCAAATACACCCGCGACATCACGGGTGCGGATGTCGTCGTCAGCGGCGTGCCGTTCGACTGCGCCACCACCTTCCGCCCCGGCTGCCGCCTCGGCCCCCAGGCGATCCGCGCCGCCTCCGTGCAGCTTGCCGAGCTGAAGGCCTTTCCCTTCGGCTTCGATCCCTTCGACCATCTGGCGGTGATCGACTGGGGGGACTGCTTCCTGGAGCCCGCCTACCCCGCCACCGTACCCGCTGCCATCGAGGCGCATGCCACGGCGATCCTCGACAGCGGGGCGAAGATGCTGACCCTGGGCGGCGACCATTTCGTCGCCTACCCGCTGCTGAAGGCCCACGCCGCCCGCCACGGCAAGCTGGCGCTGGTGCAGTTCGATGCCCATTGCGACACCTGGGAGGACGACGGCACCTGCCTGGACCACGGCACCATGTTCGCCCGGGCCGCCGCCGAAGGCGTGGTAGACCCCGCCAAGTCCATCCAGGTGGGCCTGCGCACCCACAACGACAGCGATTGCGGGTTCGAGATCCTGACCAGCCCATGGATCCACCGCCACGGCACCGAAGCCACCATCGCCGCCATCCGCGCCCGCGTCGGCGACGCACCGGTCTATGTCACCTTCGATATCGACGTGCTGGACCCCGCCTTCGCCCCCGGCACCGGCACGCCCGTGGCCGGCGGGCTCGCCACCTGGCAGGCGCTGGAACTGGTGCGCGGGCTGGCCGGGCTCGATCTGGTGGGGATGGACGTGGTGGAGGTTTCGCCCCCCTTCGACCATGGCGAGATCACCGCCTTGGCCGCCGCCACCGTGGCACACGACTGGCTGTGCCTGCTGGCCGAAGCCAAGGGTGCCGTGCGCCGCCCCACCGGGCGGGTGTGAAGCGACCGCGACCTACGGACAGCGAACCATCGGCTGCACGATGTCGAACACGTAGCTCGCCCTGGTCGGCGTGATGTCCGTCAGGATGGCGACATAGGGATTGAGCGGCGCCTCCTGCGCCGGCACCCCCATCAGCTCCGATGCCACGGTGGGGGGAACCGGCTGCCCGGATGACAAGTCCAGCACGACGTGGTCGTCCTCGCGGACCCAGATGCCGTGTTGGCTGCCGAAATCCAGCGTGCCGTCTTCGTTCAACGTGAAGGCGCCGCCGCTGGTGCAGTCCTCCTCAGTGTAGGCGTAGGTGCCGACGGCCGGATCAACCGGTGCGGCGTTCTCCTCGCCCTGGTCGACGGTCTGGCACGCCGTCGTTGCCAGCGCCACGCCGGCAACCGCCAAAAGCCGCTGCATGCCCCCCTCCCTCATTGGCCAGCGCCGGCCAACCGGTCCTTGCGGCCGAAAAACACGGTGTGGACCGGCAGCAGCGGCACCAGCCGCTCAAGGCGGCGGGCCTCGATCCGCGACGCCACCCTGGCGAGGCCGCTGCGCCCGCTCAGCCGGGTCGGCAGCAGCCGGAACGACCGGGTGGAGCCGGAAATACCGGCACGGCGGAACAGCCGGACCATAGTGCCGCCCGTCAACAGGCGCTCGTTGCCGTAAACGAACTCCTCCCCCGTCGCCACGTCGGTCTTGCGGATCACCGTCTTGAACCCGCGGATGCGGAACATCTGGAACTGGATCAGCGGGTTCCAGGCATTCGGCTCGACGATCAGGATGTGCCCGCCCGGCGCCAGCAGGGAAGCCAGCTTGTCGATCACCTCGGCCCGCGGTTCCAGGTGATGCAGCGTGTCCTTCATGTAGATGAAGTCGAACTGCTCGGCGGGGTCCATCGCCATCAGGTTGGTGTGGCGGATGTCCACGGCGATGGTGGCGTCGATCTCGCGGCGGACCAGCGCCAGCAGTTGTTCGGCGAAGCCCGTCATCTCGCTCTTGATGTCGATGCCCACCGAGGTGGCGCCGCGCAGCGCCGTCCAGCACAGGTCGTGGCCCAGCCCGCAGCCGACTTCCAGCACCTTCAGGCCCGGACGCACCGCGGCGATCAGGCTTTCCAAGCGCCGGTCGTATTGCCGCCAGAGATAGCCGTCCGCCTGCGCTGCACCGACGTATTCGGCAAAGCAGGTGCGATAGTTGATGCCGTGGACGTCGTGGGTGGCGTGGCGCAGGCACCAGCGGAACAGGTCCGATGGCTTGGCGAACTCCCGCACCTGCGCGGACTGGTCCTGCTGGCCCCCGTCCATATCCCACCTCCCCCACGCCTGCCCGGCCCTGGTGCAAAGCCGATTGCCAAACCGTGGATCGGGACAGGGGCAGAAGAGCAATAGGGCAATCGGCCGGGGCTCGGCAATCGCTGCGATCGTTCCGCTCCCCAAGCACATGGCCGACCCCGCAGATGGCGCCTGCCGGCCTGCCGGCTTGCCCCCAGGTGCATCGCCCCTATGTTGGCCAGCATCTGAGTTGCAGCTTCCAGGACAGCCATGGCCGACCACCCGCAGAACGGCGCTGCCCCCGACAAGGACCGCGGCGCGGCCTTCTGGGATGCCAAGTTCGCCGCCAGCGACTACGTGTACGGCACCCGGCCCAACGCCTTCGTGGCCGACCAGAGCTACCGGCTGAACCCCGGCTCGCGCCTGCTGGCGGTGGCCGATGGCGAGGGGCGCAACGGCGTGTGGCTGGCCGCCCAGGGCCACAAGGTCACCAGCATCGACTTTTCGCCGCGGGCACTGCAGAAGGCCGCCGCCCTGGCGCTCGGCCGCGGCGTAGCCCTGCGCACCGTCTGTGCCGACCTGCTGGAGTGGGATTGGCCGGCCGATACCTACGACGCCGCGGCGATGACCTTCCTGCACCTGCCGCCGGACCATCGCCGCCCGGTGCTGGCCGGCATCGCCCGCACACTGAAGCCGGCCGGGCTGCTGCTGGCCGAGGGCTTTGCCCCGGCGCAGGTGGGCATGCCCTCCGGCGGGCCGCGCGATCCCGCCCTGCTCTACGATCCCGAGGTGCTGGCGGACGAGCTGGCGGCCGTGGGCCTGGCGGTGGTGCAGTGCGCGGTGGAAGAAGTGACGCTCAGCGAAGGCCGCGGCCACAACGGCCCGGCCATGGTCACCCGCCTGGTCGCCCGCAAGCCGGAAGAAAAGGACTGAGGGCCAGTCAAAACCGCTTCCTCAGTGCGTGCCACAGCAGGGCCGCGGCCAGGTTGGCCGGCCGGCGCGCCACCTTGGGGTGGAACACATCGAAGCGGCAGCGCCGCAGTACCGCCAGGTGGCGGGCGGCAACCACCGCCGGCAGCAGCGCCGGGCGAGCCGCCTGCGGCACCTGCCCCGCCAGCGCCCGGCCGCGAGCCAAATGCCCCTCCGCAGCGGTGCACACGGTTGCCACCGCGCGGGCCAGGGCCTCGTGCGGCCGCAGTTCGAACAGTTCGCCCAGGTCGACCGCCACCTCCTCCACCACCGCCGTCGGCAGGGTGATGCGCCGCCGGGCGGCATCCAGCGGCAGGCGGCGCATCAACCCGGCCAGCGCATAGGCGGTGCCCACCGCTTCGGCCGCCGCATGGGCCGGGCCGTCGCCCACCCCCAGCACCTCCAGCCACAGGCCGAGCAGCGGCGCCGTGGTGTCGTGGGCATAGGCTTCCAGGGCCGCCAGGTCGGGCGGGGCGGTCTCCTCCAGATCCTGCTCGCGCGCATCGATCAGCCGGTCGAGCCGGGCGCGGGTGAGGCCATGGGCGGCGATCGCCGCGGCCAGCGGTTCCACCACCTGGTGGGCGCGCGGCGTGCCGGCATAGGCACCGTCCAGCGCCTCGCGCCACCATTGCAGGCGGATCTGCCCCAGCATGGGGTCCGACACCACCTCGCGGGTTTTCGCCACTTCCAGATTGAAGGCCAGCAGCGCGAACACCGCCTCGCGCCGGTCTTCCGGGGTGAACAGGGCGGCCAGGAACCGGTCGGGGTCGTGGCGGCGCACCTCCTCACCGCAATAGCTGAGTTGGGGCATGGGGGAGCGTCTCCCGGCGGGGTTCCGGCAAAAACAGGGCACCGGACCCTATCCGATCCGGCCGCAAGGGCAAATCCGAGCTTCACAGTCTGGCTTTAGCACCCTATGTCAGCGGGGAGACCATCAAGCCACTCGGGCCGACCACTCGGGCCGACCAAGCAACCAGGAGAGGACTCGACACATGGCGTTCGAACTTCCGCCACTGCCCTATGCCATGGACGCGCTGGCGCCGTACATGTCCGCGGAAACGCTGGAATTCCACCACGGCAAGCACCACAACGCCTATGTCACCACGCTGAACAAGCTGGTGGACGGCACCGACCTGGCCGGCAAGGACCTGGAGGCCGTGGTCGCCGCCTCCTTCGGCAAGCCCGACCGCCAGGCCATCTTCAACAACGCCGGCCAGCACTGGAACCACATCCACTTCTGGCAGTGGATGAAGCCGGGCGGCGGCGGCGCCATTCCCGGCGAGCTGGAAAAGAAGCTGACGGAAGATTTCGGCAGCGTCGAAGCCTTCAAGGATGCCTTTGTGCAGGCCGGCGTCGGCCAGTTCGGCAGCGGCTGGTGCTGGCTGGTGGTCGATGGCGGCCGGCTGGTCACCATGAAGACGCCGAACGCGGAAAACCCGCTGGCCCATGGCAAGACCGCGCTGTTGGGCTGCGATGTGTGGGAGCACAGCTACTACATCGACTACCGCAACCGGCGGCCGGACTACCTGAAGGCGTTCCTCGACAGCATGGTCAACTGGGAGCGCGTGGCGGAGATGTACGCCCAGGCGGTGTAACCAGCCGATCTGGCGAACACCGAGACGGGGGCCGCGCGGCCCCCGTTTTCGTTTGCAGGGGCCGGGCCGCCTACCGCCTCACAGCGCCAGCAGTGCCGCCGCCACCGCCCGCTGTTCGCTGAGCAGGATGTTGTAGGTGCGGCAGGCCGCCGGTGTGGCCATGGCATCGATGCCGATGCCGGCTTCCCGGGCCGCCGCCCGCAACGCCTTGGGGATCGGCTGCGGTTCCGCCCCGGTGCCGATGAGCAGCAGTTCCACCCCGGTGCCGGCCAGCACCTCGGCCAAGGTCTCCGCCGTCACCTCGGCGAAGGCCGCCACCGGCCAGGCCACCACCCGGTCGGGGAACACGATCACCGAGCCTTCATGCACCGCCCCGGCGATGCGGAACCAGCCGGCCTGATAGCTGTCGATGGACTGGCGGCCCGCCGGCCGCTGGGGCGTGATGTCGATCATCGCCGCCTCCCCTCACCTTCGGGTCGCGGTGGCCGCAGCCGGTATTGCCGCGGCTACGGCTTGGCCTGCGAGGCTTCCACCTTGGCGGCCGAACGCGACCGCAGCTTGACGGTGAGCAGCAGCGGCACCGCCACGAAGATGGACGAATAGGTGCCGACGCCGATGCCCCAGATCAGCGCGAAGGCGAAATCGCGGATCACCGCACCGCCGAACACATACAGCGCCAGCAGCGCCAGCAGCGTGGTGAAGCTGGTCATGGTGGTGCGCGACAGCGTTTCGTTCAGGCTGCGGTCCAGCACCTCCGTCATCTGCGCCTTCTTGTAGCGGCGCAGGTTTTCGCGCACCCGGTCGAACACCACCACCGTATCGTTGATGGAATAGCCGGCGATGGTCAGCAGGGCCGCCACGGTGGTGAGGTTGAATTCGTGCTGGATCAGCGCGAACAGGCCGATGGTACTGGCCACGTCGTGCACCAAGGCGATGATGGCGCAGACGCCGTACTGCCATTCGAAGCGCAGCCAGATATAGGCAAGGATGGCAAGCTGGGCGAGCACCACGGCGATGATGCCGGCCTCGATCAGCTCCGCCCCCACGGTGGGACCGACGAATTCCACCCGCCGGTATTCCGCCACCTGGTCGCCCAGCGCGGACTGCACGGTGGAGATGGCGGCGGCCTGCGCTTCCTCGTCGCCTTCCTGGCGCTGCACACGGATCAGCACGTCGTTGGGGCCGCCGAACTCCTGCAGGCTGACCTCGCCGAGTTGCAGCCCGCCGAGCGTGCCGCGCAGTTCGGCAATGTCCGCCGGCTCGTTGGTCTGGATCTCGATGAGAATGCCGCCGGCGAAATCGATGCCGAAATTCAGCCCGCGCAGGATCAGGAACACCACCGACAGCACCACCAGTGCGCTCGACAGCGCAAAGGCGAAGCGCCGGTAGCGCAGGAACGGGATGCGCGTGTTGGTTGGGACGAGACGAAGTGGTCGCATGGGGTGCGCCTGGGCCTGACCTAGATCGGAATGGACTTGGGTTTGGTGCGGCGAAGCCAGGTCACCACCATCAGCCGCGTCACCATGATGCCGGCGAACATGGAACTGACGATGCCGATGGACAGCGTGACGGCGAAGCCGCGCACCGGTCCGGCCCCCATGGCGAACAGCAGGACGCCGGCAATCAGCGTGGTGAGGTTGGAGTCGACGATGGTGGTGAGCGCGCGGGCATAGCCGGAATCGATGGCCGAGATGGGCGAGCGGCCGTTGGCGATCTCCTCGCGGATGCGCTCGAAGATCAGCACATTGGCGTCCACCGCCATGCCCACGGTAAGCACGATGCCGGCGATACCGGGCAGCGTCAGCGTTGCCTGGAGCAGCGACAGGGCGGCGATCACCAGCGCCAGGTTGAAGAACAGCGCCACCGAGGCCATCACGCCGAACAACCCGTAGCACAGCACCATGAACACCACGACGGCCACCAGGCCGATGATCGAGGCGATCTCGCCGGCGGCGATGCTGTCTGCCCCAAGGCCGGGACCGACGGTGCGTTCCTCCAGCACCGTCAGCGGCGCCGGCAGGGCGCCGGCCCGCAGCAGGATCGCCAGATCGGTGGCCTCCTGGAGCGAGAAGTGCCCCTCGATGATGCCCGAACCGCCGAGGATGGCGGAATTGATGCGCGGTGCGCTGATCACCTCGTCGTCCAGCACGATGGCCAGGAAGCCGCCCACATTCTCGCTGGTCAGCGTGCCGAAGCGGCGGCCGCCGGCTCCATCGAAGGTGAACGACACCACCGGCGAGCCCTGGGAATAGGTGGCGCTGGCCTGCACCAGGTTTTCGCCCGACACCTCCACCCGCCGGTGCAGCACGTACCAGGTGGCCGGGTCGCCGTTCTCCCGCAGGTCGGACGACGGCACCAGAATGCGCCCGGCCGGCACCTGCATGCCCGGCCCCGCCCCCGCGGAAGCGGTGGTGTCGACCAGATGGAAGGTCAGCCGCGCGGTCTGGCCCAGCAGGTCGCGCACCCGCTGCGGGTCGTCGAAGCCGGGGATCTGCACCAGGATGCGGTCGTCGCCCTGGCGCTGAATGTTGGGTTCGGTGGTGCCCAGCTCGTCGATGCGCCGGCGCACGATTTCGATGGACTGGTCGACGGCATTGTCGCGGATTTCCGCCTGGGCACCCTCGTCGAAGGTGCCGCGCACCTGGCCGGTTTCCTCATCGACGGTGATGTCCAGGTCGGCATCGGCGTTCTGCAGGATCTCCACCGCCGCGTCGGCCTGGGTGGGATCGCGCAGGGTGAACACCAGGGCATCGCCATCGAGCCCGCGGTCGGTATAGCCGATCTGCGCTTCGCGGAGCTGCGAGGGCAGGCTGTCCACCGCCGCTTCCAGGCGTTCGCGCACCAGGCCCGACCAGTCGACCCGCAGCAGCAGGTGGGAGCCGCCTTGCAGATCGAGCCCGAGATTGACCTGCCGCACCGGCAGGAAGCCGGGCAGGCTTTCGCGCAGCTCCGTCGACGTCTGGCGGTCGAACACCACATTGGGCGCGGCGTACACCACCCCCAGAAGGCAGAGCGCCACGATCAGGATGATCTTCCAGCGTGCGAAATAGACCATGCCGGCCCTTCTTGATGCCGCGGATGCGCCGGCCTGGGGCTAGCGCTGGGCGCCTTCTTCGGCGCCGTCATCGGCGTCGGCGTCACTCTTCTTGTCCAGGCTGACCTCGCTGGACCCACCGCGGCGCCCGCGACCCGCCGGCTTGCGCTCGCGCACCGGTTCGGTTTTCGACATCACCTGGCTGACGGTGCTGCGCAGCACGCGTACGCGTACGCCCTCGGCGATCTCCACCGTCAGCTCGTCGTCCCCGGCCTTGGTGACCGTGCCGACGATGCCGCCGCCCGTCACCACCCGGTCGCCGCGGCGCAGCGCGCCCAGCATTTCGCGGTGGGTCTTCATCCGCTTCTGCTGCGGCCGGATGAGCAGCAGGTAGAACACCACGAAGATCAGGACGAGAGGCAGAATCTGAATAAGAATGCCGCCCCCGCCGTCGGCGGCGCCCGCTTCCTGCGCGAACGCTGTGGAGATGAACATCAATGGGCTCCCTGTCATTCGGTCCGCGGACTATAGCCACGCACCGCTCCGTTGCAACTGCTTGCCGGTTGCCTGGCCGCGAGGAGCATGTAGGGTCTGGCGCTCCGTTACGAAAGACCGACCATGACAGCCGATCGCGAAATCGACGCCGTTTTCCCCACACTGGCCCGCATCGCCGAGGCGCTTGACCGCCTGGCACCGCCGGCACCGGCCGCCCCCGACCTGTGGGCGGCGGACGCGTTCGTGTGGCACACCGATCCCGAGCGGCTGGAACCGGTGCCCGAGGTGAACCGCGTCGACCTCGACCTGCTGCGCGGCGTCGACCTGCAGCGCAACCTGCTTTTGGAAAACACCCGCCGCTTCGCCCGCGGCCTGCCGGCCAACAACGCGCTGCTGTGGGGCGCCCGCGGCATGGGCAAGAGTTCGCTGGTAAAGGCCGTGCACGGTGCCGTCAATGGCGAAGCCGCCGGCGAGGCCCCGTTGGCGCTGATCGAGCTGGCGCGGGAGGACATCCGCACCCTGCCCCGCCTGCTGGCGCTGCTGCGGCCCACCGGCCGGCGCGCCATCCTGTTTTGCGACGACCTGTCGTTCGATCACTCCGATACCACCTACAAGTCGCTGAAGGCGGTGCTGGAAGGCGGCGTGGAAGGGCGGCCGGAAACGGTGGTGTTCTACGCCACCTCCAACCGCCGCCACCTGATGGCGCGCGACATGATCGACAACGAGCAGTCCACCGCCATCAACCCCGGCGAGGCGGTGGAAGAAAAGGTGTCGCTGTCCGACCGCTTCGGCCTGTGGCTGGGCTTCCACGCCTGCGGGCAGGACATGTACCTGCAGATGGTCCAGGGCTATGCGGCGGCCTACGGCCTGCCCATCGAGCACGAGGCCCTGGTGGCCCGCGCCAATGAGTGGGCGATCACCCGCGGCGCCCGGTCCGGCCGTGTGGCCTGGCAGTTCATCCAGGATCTGGCGGGCAGCCTGGGCTGCCGGCTGGCGCGCACGGCGCCCGGCGCACCGCCCGCTGCGGACGGAGCCTGACGTTCGGCCCTACCCGTGGGACGGCAGATGGTCCAGCGGGTTCACGGGGTCGGAGCCGCGGCGGATTTCGAAATGGAGCTGGGGTGAGCTGACCGCCCCGGTCTGCCCCACGGTGGCGATCTGCTGGCCGGCGCGCACGGTGTCGCCGCGCTCCACCATCAGTTCGTTGGCATGGGCATAGGCGGTCACCCAGCCATCGGCGTGGCGCACGATCACCAGATTGCCGTACCCCCTGAGTTCGTTGCCGGCATACACCACGGTGCCGTCGCGCGACGCCAAAATGGGCGTGCCCGCCGGTGCCACGATGTTCATGCCGTCGTCGAAGCGGGCGCGGTCCGCCGGGTCGAACACCGGGATCAGGTCGCCGCGCACCGGCCACTGGAACTGTGCGGTGGTGGTCGCCGCCGGCACGGGCTGCGCCGGTGGCAGGGCCGCCACCTGGCCCGACGGCGGCACCTCCTGGTCGAGCCCTACGCCGGGGCCGGGCTGGCCATCGGTGGACGGCTGGAAGGGTGCGGCTTCCTGGTGGGCGATCAGCTCGCTGTCGATGCCCTGCGGGATCGGCCCGCCCGCCACTTGGCCGCCGGCCGGGGGTCCGCTGGTCACCGGCGGCAGTGCCGTTCCGCTCGGCCCTTCCAGCGGCACTGCTTCCACCGAGCCGCTGCTCACCGTGCCGCCACCCACCGTGGGGCCGGCGATGGGGGCCGCGGCGATCTGCCCCTGGGCCGGCACTTGTGGCTGCCCCAGTGCTTGCACGGGTTCGGCCACCGGCTGTGGTGCCGGCGGCGTCCAGGTGCGGGCTGCCTCGATCTCCTGGTTGGTCAGCGGGATCTGCAGCACCTGCCCGGTGCGCAGATAGTCCGGGTTCTCGATGTTGTTGGCGGCGATCAGGTCGGCCCGGCGCACGCCATAGTCCGCGGCGATGGAATAGATCGATTCGCCGGTGGCCACCGTGTGGGTGCGCGCCTGCTGGGGCACCAGCAGCCGGTCGCCCGCCATCAGCGCGTTCGCCGTCGGCAGGTGGTTCACGTCCATCAGGGTCTGGGTTTCCACGCCGTAGCGGGCCGCCACCTGGTCCAGCGTTTCGCCGTACTGCACCGTGGCGATCGCCCAGCCGGGCGGCGCACCGATGGTCGGCGGAGCGGAGGTGGCAACGGGCTGGGGCGGCGTGCACCCGGCAACACCGCCGGCCAGGGCGGCAGCGGCCAGGACTGCGGCTAGGAAGCGCCCTCTGCCGCGCCCGGCAGATCGGGCACCAAAGGTACGAAGCGGACGGGCCAAAGTTCCTCTCTCTCCAAGCCGCTGTCAGACCGGGTAAACCGGACAACTTGCTGCTGGCGCCGGTCGTCGCCCATCGGAATCACCAATACACCACCAACCGCGAGTTGATCCGTCAAGGCCGGCGGCGGGGCCGATGTTCCGCACGCCGCTGTGACAAGGATTCGCTGGAATGGCGCCTGCTCGGGCCAGCCGGCCATACCATCGCCGTGGCGTGTGGTGACATTGTGGAGACGCAACTTTTCGAATCGCCCTTCCGCCACGGTGAGCAGATCGCGGTGGCGTTCGATGGTGTAGAGCCGCCGGCACAGCTTCGCCAGCACCGCCCCCTGGTAGCCGGAGCCGGTGCCCACCTCCAGCACCTTGTGCATCTCCTCGACCATCAGCGCCTGAGTCATCAGCGCCACCACCAGCGGCTGGCTGATGGTCTGGCCGAGGCCGATGGGCAGGGCGATATCCTCGTAGGCCTGATCCTCGAAGGCATCCGGCACGAACAGCTCGCGCGGCACCCGTTCGACGGCGCCGAGCACGCGATGGTCGGTGACGCCCGAGCGGCGCAGCTTCATCAAAAGGCGGATGCGGCGCGCTTCCAAGGTCACGCGATCACGGACTCCAATGCCTGGATGGTCGGGTAGTGGCTGAGATCCATGTGCAGCGGCGTCACCGCCACCTTGTTCTGGGCGATGGCATCCAGATCGGTATCGCCCACCGGCGCGTTGGCATCGAACCGGTGGAGTTCGGAGCGCTGGGTGCCGATCCAGATGTATTCGCGGCCGCGCGGGTCGGTGCGCGCCGTCAACTGATCGCCGATCTTGGCCCGGCCGTGGGGCACCACGGCAATGCCCGTCACCTCATCGGCGGAGACCGGCGGGAAGTTGATGTTGATCAGCACGTTCTGGGGCCAGCCGGCATCCAGGCAGGCGCGGATCACCTTGGGACCCCAGATCCGCGCGGTCGACCAGTCCGGCGGGTGGCCCACTTGCAGCACCTGGCTCATGGCGATCGAGGGCACCCCCATCAGCGTCGCCTCCATGGCGGCGGCGATGGTGCCGGAATAGGTCACGTCCTCCGCCAGGTTCTGGCCGAGATTGACGCCGGACAGCAGCAGGTCCGGCCGATGGTCCTTCATCGCCCGGTTGATCGCCAGCAGCACGCAATCGGTCGGCGTGCCGTCCACCATGTAGCGCCGCGGCTCGATCTCGCGCAGGCGCAGCGGCCGGTGCAGGGTCAGCGAATGGCTGGCGCCGCTCTGTTCGGTTTCCGGCGCGCTGATCCACACATCGTCGGACAGCCCGGCGGCGATTTCCTCCAGCACCTTGAACCCCGGCGCATGGATGCCGTCGTCGTTGGACAGAAGCACGCGGAAGCCGCCCGCGTGGGAACGATCAGGCATGGGGGACAAGGACCTCCTGGCCGGCCATGTAGGGGCGCAGAACGGCGGGGATTTCCACCGAACCGTCGGCCCGCTGGTAGGTTTCCAGCACCGCGACGAGCGCCCGGCCCACCGCGACGCCGGACCCGTTGAGGGTATGCACGAAGCGGGTGGCCTTCTCGCCCTTGGCCCGGCAGCGCGCATTCATGCGGCGCGCCTGGAACGGCCCGCAGTCCGAACACGAGGAAATCTCGCGGTAGGTGCCCTGGCCGGGCAGCCACACCTCGATGTCGTGGGTCACCTGGGCGGCGAAGCCCAGATCGCCGGTGCACAGATTGACCACCCGATAGGCCAGCCCCAGGCGCTGCAGCACGGCTTCCGCACAGCCCACCATGCGGGCGTGCTCCTCGGCACTCTGCTCCGGGGTGGTGATGGACACCATCTCCACCTTGTCGAACTGGTGCTGGCGGATCATGCCGCGGGTGTCGCGCCCGGCCGACCCGGCTTCCGAGCGGAAGCACGGCGTCAGCGCCGTGTAGCGCAGCGGCAGGTCTTCCGCTTCCAGGATCTCGCCCGCCACCTGGTTGGTCAGCGGCACCTCGGCGGTGGGGATCAGCCAGTGATCAGTGGTGGTGCGGAACAGATCCTCGGCGAATTTGGGCAACTGGCCGGTGCCGAACACCGCTTCGTCGCGCACCATCAGCGGCGGCGCCACTTCGGTATAGCCGTGCTCGGTGATGTGCAGGTCGAGCATGAACTGGCCGATGGCGCGGGAAAGCCGGGCGAGCTTGCCGCGCAGCAGCACGAAGCGGGCGCCGGACAGCTTGCCGGCGGTGGCGAAATCCATTTCGCCGAGGCCCTCGCCGATGTCGAAATGCTCCTTCGCCGCACCGACGATCACCGGCTCGCCGACGCGCCGCAGTTCCACGTTGTCGGCTTCGTTCTCGCCGTCGGGAACGGTCGCCAGGGCCAGGTTGGGAATGCCGGCGAGCGCGTCGTTGAGGTCCTGGGCGGCGCTGCGCTCGTCATCTTCCAGGCGCGCCATGTCGTCCTTGATGGCGCTCACCTCGTCCATCAGCGGCTGGGCATCGCCGCCCTTACGCTTCACCTGGCCGATCTGGCGCGAGGCTTCGTTGCGGCGCGCCTGCAGCGATTGCAGCTCGGTCAGAAGGGCGCGGCGGCGTTCGTCGATGGCGATCAGGCCGGCCGCCCTGGCGGGCAGGCGGCGGCGCGCCAATTCGCGGTCGAACTCCTCGGGGGCCTCGCGGATGGCGCGGATGTCGTGCATGCCGGATCTATGTGGACTTGGAGGGAGCGGTGGTCCCGCGGTTATAGGGGCAGGAAGGTGCCGCCGCCAAGCCTGCGACGGGGGAAAGGACCTGCCGCAGCGCTCATGGGGGCACTGCGTGGCGCACCCGCGCCCGCTAGGCCGCTTCTTCCGCGGCCTGCCGCTCCTCGCGTTTGCGCTCCACGGCCCGCACCAGCAGGATCGAGATCTCGTAGAGCACCAGAATCGGCAGAGCCAGGCCGATCTGGCTGATCACGTCGGGCGGCGTCAGGATCGCCGCGGCGATGAACACCATGACGATGGCGTATTTCCGATTGCGCCGCAGACCAGTGGAGCTGATCAGCCCGACCCGCCCCATCAGCGTCAGCGCCACGGGAAGCTGGAAGGCGATGCCGAAGGCGAAGATCAGTTTGATCACCAGGCTGAGATAGGTGGCGACCCGCGGCATGATCTCGATCTGCGCGGCAGCGTCGGTCCCCGTGGTCTGGAACCCCAGGAAGAAGTGCCAGGCCAGCGGCATGATGAAGTAGTAAACCATCGCCCCGCCCAGGAAGAACAGCACCGGCGTGGCGATGAGGAAGGGCAGGAACGCCATCTTTTCCGACTTGTAGAGGCCGGGGGCGATGAACAGGTAGATCTGCGTCGCCATGAACGGAAAAGCCAGGAAGGCGCCTGCGTAGAACGCGACCTTGATGTAGGTGAAGAAGACTTCCGTCATCTCCGTATAGATCATGTGGGCGACTTCGCCGCCCATGGCTTCGGCGAGCGGCGTGACGAGGAAATCGTAGATGTCGTCGACAAAAAACCAGCAGACGCAGAAGCCGATCACCAGCGCCAGCGCGGCATACATCAGCCGATTGCGCAGCTCGACCATATGGGCGAGCAGCGGCATCGGCGGGTCGTTGATCTCCTGATCGCGTGTGCTTGCCATGCCTGGAGGCCCCGGACTGCCTAGTTCGCCGCCTGGGTGGACGGGGCTCCCTCGGCCCCCTCCTCCGCAGCGCCGGCCTCATCGGACCGGGCCGCCTCAGGCGCCGGCGGCTTGATCGACGGTGCCTTGATCATGGGTTCGCGCTGGACGGCGACGGAGCGCGCCTCGCGGTAGCGCGCGCGCCATTCCGCCAGTTCTTCCGGCGACATCTGGGTCGACGTCTTCGCCGGCGCGCCGTCGGCACCGCTCTCCGCACCCGGGCGGGCTGCTTCCTTCGGCAGCATCGGCGGCGGCGGCTGCCCGGCGGCGGCCAGCTTGGCGCGGCGGATGGCATCGGCGTCGCCGCCCGGCGCACCGGGGTTGCCGACCACGCCCGCCTTTTCGATGGGCTTCTGGGCCAGCGCCTCGTCGCCCGGCACCGCAGCCGGCTGCGGCACCTTTGCCGCGACCTCTTTCTCCAGGGGCACGCGGTCGTTGTCCATTTCCGCCGCCAGTTCGGCCTTCTTGGCCTCGTCCAGCGCCGCTTCGGCCTTTTCCTCGGGCGCCTCGCCCGGCTTGCCGATGTTGCGTGCGCTTTCCAGCGACTTCTTCATCTCGCCGGTGGGATCGATCTCCTTGCCGATCTGCTTGGCGATGTTGCCCTTGCTGAGGTTGAGCTTGCGCAGCTCGCGCAGTTCCTCCAGCTCGCTTTCCTTCACCATATCGTCGATATGGCGCTGGAATTCGCGCGTCACGGTGCGCGCCTTGCGCACCCATTTGCCAACGGTGTTCAGCGCCCTGGGCAGGTCGCGCGGTCCGATCACCACAATCGCAATGATCACGATGATCGTGAATTCCGGCCAACCGACGTCAAGCATGGCGGCGTGCCCAGATCTGCGGGAATGCGATCATGCGCCCAGCTTCGCCCGCGTTCAGGACGACCGTGCCGCCCCGTCACCCGGGTTGGACGTGGTCGACGAGTTGTCGTCGGTACGGTTCACCGGCTCGGTGGTGTCCTGCTCCACCCGGCGAGAGCCTTCTGTGCTGCTGGTCGTGCCGGTGTCGTCGTCGTCTTCCTTCAGCCCGGTGCGGAAGCTGCGGATGCCCTTGCCGACATCGCCCATCAGCCGCGGAATGCGGTTCGCGCCGAACAGCAAGACGACGATCAGCAGAATGATCAGAAGTTGCCAGATACTCAGTCCCATGGGATCCCCCTGTGGCCGTGCCCCGGCCTGTGACCGGTGGTTCCTTACGCTAACCGGCGGCAGGCCGCAATCACTCCAACCGCAATCACTCGAACAGGTCGCTGCCGTCGTCGCCGCCGGCGCCGGAAGGAAACACAAACGCCTGCCGTGGATCCAGTGCGATCGACACGGCAGTCCCTTCGGCGGGCAAAAACACCCCCGGCACCCGCGCGTGCAGGTGGATCGGCCCGGCCTCCCCGCCCTCCATCCGCAGGTGCACCAGGCTGGTGCGGCCGAGCAGGCGGGCGGCCATCACATAAGCCCGCACCCCGCCCGGCGTACCCAGGCTGACCGATAGCGCCTCGGGGCGGATCAGCACATCGACCGGCGTGCCGGCCGGCAGGTCGGGCGCATCCACCGGCCCCGCCGGCGTGGTCACCTTCGCACCGTCCACCCGGCCGGGGATCTGGTTCACCTCACCGAAGAAGCGGGCGACGAACGGCGTTTGCGGATAGCAGTACAGCTCCGCCGGCGGCCCGGCCTGGACGATGCGGCCGCGCGCCATCAGGGCGATGCGGTCGCTGAGGAACATCGCCTCTTCCGGATCGTGGGTGACCAGCAGGGTGGAGGTGCCCGCCCGCTTCAGCACATGCAGGGTTTCGTCGCGCACGCGGTCGCGCAGCAGCACGTCGAGGCCGGAGAAGGGCTCGTCCAGCAGCATCACATGGGGCTGCGGCGCCAGTGCTCTGGCCAGCGCCACCCGCTGCTGCTGCCCGCCGGACAGCGTGTGCGGATACATCTTGGCGAACCCCGCCATGCCCACCTGATCGAGGCAGACGGCAGCACGGCGCCGGCGCTGTGCCGGGTCCAGCCCGATCAGCCCGAAGGCCACGTTGTCGAGCACGCTGAGGTGGGGGAACAGGGCGTAGTCCTGGAACACCAGGCCGACGCCGCGGCGTTCCGGCGGCACGGCATCGCCGCCGCCGGCCATGCGCCGGCCGCCGATATGCACTTCACCGGTCTGCACGTCTTCCAGCCCTGCCGCCACCCGCAGCAAGGTGGACTTGCCGCAG
>JAGQRL010000144.1 GCA_020425485.1 Rhodospirillaceae bacterium | reverse complement strand
GGGTGGGGGAGCGGGCCGGTGCAGCTTCAACCGAAAAGGCAGGTGGTCCCGGCGGTCAGTAGAGGCCGCCGGTTCCCTGCAGGGCCTGGTCGGCGGTGTCCTCGAACACGCTGGCCGACGGGGCGGTGCTCACCGTCTGGTCGTCGCGGATGTATTCGGCGATGGCGCCTGGCGCCCCCACCTCCGCGCGGTAGCCGGTGGACTGGTCGATCCACACCGTCTGCACCCCGTCCGGCGTCGCGTAGCCGCGGTTGGGGCGGTCCACCAGGGCGGTTTCCATCACCTGGCCGAAGATCGGCACCGCGGCGGAGGAACCGGACTCGCCACCCAGGGTGCGCGGCGAATCGAAGCCGACATAGACGCCGACCACCAGTTCCGGGGCAAAGCCGACGAACCAGGCATCGCGATAGTCGCTGGTGGTGCCCGTCTTGCCGGCCAGCGGGTAGGGCAGGTAGGCGAGGCTGGCGGCCGTGCCGCGCAGCACCACGCCGCGCAGGATGGAAACCATCTGGTAGGCCGCCACCGGATCCACCGCCGGTTCCTGCTCCACCTCGATGCTGGGCGGGGTCATCCCCGGCTGCCAGTCCAGGTCCATGCACTCAGCACAGCGCCGCTCGGCCGCCCGGAAGAGCGTGTTGCCGTCGCGATCCTGGATGCGTTCGATCAGGTGCGGGGTGTTGAGCACGCCGCCATTGGGGAAGGCCGCATAGGCGTTGGCGAGGCGCAGCAGGGTGGTTTCGCCGGCCCCCAGCCCCATGGAGGGCAGCAGCGGCATGTCGTCGTAGATGTCGAGCGCGTTGGTCACCTCGGCCACCGGCTCGATACCCAGCTCCAGGATCAGCCGGATGGTCATGACGTTGCGCGAGCGTTCCACGCCGACGCGCAACGGCAACTGGCCTTCGAAGTCGTGGCTGTAGTTTTCCGGCCGCCACAGGCCCTGGCCCAGGCCCTGTTCCACCTCCACCGGCACGTCCAGCAGCACGCTGTTGGGCGAATAGCCGTTCTGCAAGGCGGCCAGATAGACGAACGGCTTGATGGCCGAGCCGGGCTGGCGATAGGCCTGGGTGACCCGGTTGAACTCGCTCATCGCATAGCTGTAGCCGCCGGACATGGCGAGCACCGCCCCGGTATCCGGGTTCAGCGCCACCACCGCCCCCTGGACGTTGGGGATCTGGCGCAAGGCAAAGCTGCGCGCATCCGGCACCCCGTCGGGGTCGTTCAGCGGCACCGCGGTGATGCGCGGCCCCAGCGGTTCCACCAGGATCACGTCGCCCAGCGCCAGCACGTCGCTCACCCGCTGGGGCGGGTAGCCGGTGGTCTGGCGGGCCAGGGTCGGGGCCGCCCAGCGCACCTCGTCGTAGGGAATGGTGCCGATCTCGCCATCGGCGAGGCCGATGCGCGCCTCGCGGTTGCCGACATCGAGCACGACGGCCAGCAGCCAGTCGCCGGCGCCGGCCGGCGGGTCGATTTCCGCCAGCACCATCTGCCACAGCGGCAGGATCTCTTCCGGCTCCGCGTCGGCTTCGTCCTCGTCCTCGCCGCCGCCGCCGCCGAGACCGCGCAGGGCGCCCATGATGTCGAAGGTCGGTGCCGCCGGCTCCTCGGCCTCGGCCACCTGGTCGCCGGCTTCCGCCGCTGCCGCTTCCGCCGCGCGCGCCTCGTCCAGCGCCAGCTGCTGGCGGACGATGGTCTCCATGTTGTCCAGCGGGCCGCGCCAGCCGTGGCGCCGGTCATATTCGATCAGGCCGTCGCGCAGTGCCTCGTCGGCGATCTGCTGCAGGCGCGGGTCCAGCGTGGTGAGGACGCTCAGCCCGCCTTCGTAGAGGCCGTCCGACCCGTATTCGCGCTGCAGGGTGCGGCGCACATCCTCGGAGAAATAGGCGGCGTCCACCTGGTCCAGCGCGGCGTCCTCGCGCACCTCCAGGGGCTCGTTGCGGGCCGCTTCGGCCTCCTCCTCGGTGATGGCGCCATCCTCCACCATGCGGTCGAGCACGTAGTTGCGCCGGGCCACCGCGGCGTCGTGGCGGAAGATCGGGTGGTAGTTGTTGGGCGCCTTGGGCAGGGCCGCCAGATAGGCCGCCTGGGCCAGCGTCAGTTCCGCCGGCGACACCCCGAAATAGCGCGCCGAAGCGGTGCCGATGCCATAGGCGCCGCGGCCCAGATAGATCTCGTTGAGGTAGATCTCCAGGATCTCGTCCTTGGTGAACTCCATCTCGATGAGGACGGCCAGGATCACCTCGCGCACCTTGCGCAGCAGCGAAACCTCGCTGTTGAGCAGCAGGTTCTTGGCCACCTGCTGGGTGATGGTGGAGCCGCCCTCCAGCCGCCGGCCGCTGACCACGTTGATCACGTTGTTCAGCGCCGCCCGCGCCAGACCCAACGGATCGATGCCGAAATGCTCGCGGAAGTTCTGATCTTCGGCAGAGATGAACGCCTGGGTGACGTGGGGCGGCAACGCCTCGATGGGCACCCAGACGCGGTTCTCAGTGTAGTACTCGTGCACCAGCTCGCCGTCGGCGGCATAGACACGGGTGACCTGCGGCGGCCGGTAGTTGGCGATCGTCGTGTGGTCCGGCAGGTCGAGAACGCCCATGCCGATCGTACTGACAAAGCTCAGGATGATGGTGAAGGCGGAAAACATGGCGTGGCGAGATCTCCGGGCGGGGCGGGCGGGCGTCTATACCGCGGCGCCGAACGATCATGCAAATGGCTTGGCGAGCGCCACCCGCCGAGGTGGACCGAGACCATGGTGAAACTGAGGCGCAGGGCCGCTCAGGGCCGCCCGCGGGTGCGTCCAGCGGTCGCCCCCGGGGCAGCTTGCGGCCCGGTCAGGACTTCTCGATGCGGGCGATTTCCGACCAGAAACTCTTGAACACGTTGATGCGCACCTCGCGTTCGGTGCCGACCGCATCGATGTTGTCGGGGTGGAACTGGCGGGCGAACAGGCGGCGCACTTCCTGGAACCGGCGATCGTCTTCGTGGCCGTGGCCGGCCTTGGCTCCGCCGGCCTCCGCCGCCGCCAGGTGGCGCCGCAGGATGGTGATCTGCTGTTCGTAGCCTTCCGTGAGGTCGTGGATTTCCCGCTCCAGACCGGCGATGCGCGCTTCCGCCTGGCGCAGCTTGTCGTCGGACTGGCGCAGGCGTTCGCCGAAGTCGTCGGCCGGGGCGACCGGCTCCTCGCCGATGGCGTCGCTGACGGGCACCGAGTCCGGCGTCGTCAGGTACCATTGGTAGAGCGCATCGATGAAATTCCGGTCCTCCGTCGGCAGGAAGCCGGAGCGCAGGCGCCGTTCGTAGTCGACGAGCTGGAAGATGTAGTCGTTTGGGAGCGACTTCGACCTCAGCAGCGCCTGGACCTTGGCCAGGTCGCGCACGGAGGACGTCGGTGAAGGATCAACGGCCATGGCGGTGATGTGTTAGGGCGCCGGTCACGAATGCCCAGACAAATCTACCGGGTCCGGTCCCGAAATGGAAACCGGTCGGCAATCCCAGGCCCACTCAGATCCTATCACCGAGTCCCATGCCCGGTGAATTCAGCCGGGGGAGGCCGTTGTTCGGCTCTCACCTCCGGCGGCACCCGGTCGCAAGGACCGGGAAAGCCAGCCAGCTTGGCATCGGGCGGAGACGGCAGTTGCCCAGCTCCACCGCCAAGGGCCGGCGGAAGCCGCTATTCGGCGGCTTCCTTCTCCAGCTGCAAGTCGCCGTCCAGATTGTGGGCGATCGCCGCCACAAGCTGGCGGATGCGGTCCCGGAGACGACGGTCGTCGATCTGGGAGAAATCGCGCATCAGCTCCAGTTCTTCGCGCTTCGGCATCCGCGACGTCGACTGGGCGACGATGTCGCTCGGCCGGTCGCCCGGCACGCCGTCGAAGAAGTAGGACACCGGGGCGTCGAGGATCTGGGTCAGGCGGTGCAGCGTCGAGGCACTCACGCGGTTGGCGCCGCGCTCGTACTTCTGGAGCTGCTGGAAGCTGATCTGCAGCCGGTCACCCAGGGCTTCCTGGCTCATACCCAGAACCAGTCGCCGCTCGCGAATCTTCGATCCGACGAACACATCCACCGGGTCGGGCCCGGCCTGGGCGATCGTAGGCCGTCGCCGCGTCGGGGGCTTTCTGAGCATCTAAGTGATCTCCTTACACTCTGTGTCTTGTGGTTGGTGGCCGCTCCTCTCCGTGGGGGGAGCGTCCCCCTTGTCGTTTCGTCCGGTTGTCTGTCCAGACGATCCTTGGCTCCCTCCCGCGTCCCTCGCCTGCCATACGATCTTTAATTTCGACTGGCTTAAGGCAAGGCCGCATCGGTCTACCCTTGAGAATGCTTTATACCCGAACTTTCGGGAAATAGCACAGGTAGATTTTGGTCGCCTTGGATTCGATCTAAAGGGAAGGAGGGTTAAGAAAGTCGACCCAGAGGGGCAATCTGCCGCAGCGGCAACCGCCGAGAGCGCCGCCCGCCTTCGCCGCTTCGGGCGTTTTCACCCTTAGTTTGCGGCGCTGCGGCATGGCCTGCGGAATACCCGGACGGCGGTCCCCTCACAGACGCTTTTTCAAGTGGTTACCGGGCATTGTTTAGGCCGTGTACTTGACCGCCACGCTGGCAGTCTGCACAGTCGGCAAACACTTGGCGAAAGGCATGATTTGGACCGCAGGGCCGTGAAGTCCGTCCCGCACCGCATCGCGTTCGTCTGCCCTCCAGTGCCGCCGATGGTCGCACCGCCGGATGCGTTGCGCGCAGGGGTCGCATGCGGCGGTTGTGCGCCTCGTTGCGGCTGCGCGCCGTGGGCGATGGCGCGTTGCCGGCGTGGAGTCGGCCGGTGAGTGCGGGGGACGCACCGTCGGTGCTGCGGCGGCTCGACGTGCCGGAAGACGGCAGCGAAGCCGTGGTGGACCTGGCGGCCGAGGATGCGGTGGATCTGATCGCCGGGCGGCCGCGGCCGGTCAGCCTGATCGCGGAAGGCGATGCGCTGAGGATCGATCTTGGCCACGACGGCAGCATCGTGCTGCGCGGCTTTTTCAACCGTGCGGCGGCGGGCGAGACGCCGTTGCGCATGTCCGGCCGGGCCTTTCCCGCCCCCCACGTGGCCGCCATGCTGGAGCGCGCGCGCGCCCAGGGGCGGCTGGACGACGATGGGCTGACCGCGGCACTCGACGCCGAAGGGCTGCACCTGGAACTGGCCGATTGGATGTTCGCGCCGGCCGAACCGGCGCCCGCACCGCCACCCGCCGCACCGCCGCCGGCAGCGGCGATGGAGGAGGAGCAGCCCGCGGCCGAACCGGAAGCCGCCCCGGAAGCTATTTCAGAGCCCGACTCGGCCGTTGTGCCGGGGGTGATCGCGGCCGCTGGCGTGGCGGCCGCTGCGGCGGAGTCCTTTGCGGAATCGGAACTGGAAGAAGCGGCCGAGGCCGCAGCGGACCTTGAGTTGGAGGTGCCGGAACCGGCAGCCGAGGCGGAGCCGGAGGCCGACCTGCCGCCGCCACCGCCGCCGCTGACGCCGGTCCTCGACAATGAAAGTGAGCCGTCCGCTCCGCCTGTGTCGGACACCGGCAGCGATGCCGCGGAGGAGCCCTGGGCCGCCGCCGAAGCGGGCCCGCAGGCGGAACCGGAAGCTCCCCTGCCGTGGCAGGACGCCGAGGCGGCCGAACCGGTGTCCGAAGGGCCGCTGCCGTGGCAACGGCCGGAGAGCGAGCCGGAGCCGGAAGGCGATGCGCCGCCGCTCCCCGACCTGCCCGAGTCGGACGCAGAAGCGGCGATCGAGCTGCCGGCGGCGGTCGAAGCGGGCGAACCCGAACCCGATTTCGCGCCCGCTGCGGAGGGCGATGCACCACCGGTCCCGCCGCCCGCCGATGAGCCGGAAGAGTGGGCCGACGCGCCGCCGCTGCCGCCCATCCCCGGCTACCAGCCGATGGAAACGGAGCGGCATTGGCAAGGCGATGCCGAGGCACCCGCCGCGGCACCGGCCGACGAGCCGCAGGACTGGGAATCGCACCCCTCCGGTGCGGCCGGAGACTGGGCCGAACCCCCGCCCGACGAACCCGACGAACCCGACGACCAGGCAAATCGTGAATTTCACGGCGGCGACGAGGACTGGGCGGCAACGCCGGTGGCGGCTGAACCGCTGGACGCGATGCCCGAACCGGCGCCCGATTTTTCCGAGCCGCCGGCCCCGCCGGCGCGCCTGCCGGCGGAGGATGCCGCGGCCCTGGCGCCCGACCAGATGTTCGAGCTGCCCGACAACCTGCGGCCGGGCACCCAGGTGGAAGGCGAGCTGCTGGAACATCGGCCGGGCCCGGCCATTCGCCTGCTGGTCACCGGCAACCACCGCACGGCCCTGGGCGGCAGCGTGCGCCTGTATGCCGACGGCCGCTTTTCCTACGAACCGCCGCGGGTGCTGGCTCCGGGCGAGCGGGACGGCTTCGCCTACCGCGTCGGCGACGAGGCGACGGAGGCCCGCGGCCTCGTCAGCCTGGTGGCGCCGGGACCGCCGCCGGCCAACACGCTGACGCTCACCGGGGCGGAAGACCTGGAACTGCTGGTCGACGCCGAAGCCGGGCTGCTGGCGGGCGTGGTGCCGGATGGCGAGCGGGTGCAGAGCATCGGCATGGTGCTGACCGATCGCGGCGGCAGTGCGGAGGTGGAGCCCGAGGGCGGCTTCCGCTATCTGCCGCCGGCCGGCTTCAGCGGGGTCGACCGCTTCGACTGCGCGGTGGAAACGGAATCGGGCGGGGTCGTCACTGCGGCGGTGGCCGTCACCGTGGCGCCGGCCCCGGCACCCAGCCCGCCGCCGCCACCGCCGCGGGAAGAGCCGGACCTGGTGGCGGAGGAACGGGCCCAGCAGGGTGCCGTGGGCCGCGAATACTCCATCCCCGTGCCCCAGCGCGCCGGCGTCGGCTCGCGCGTGCAGCTTTTGCTGGAACCGCTGGCAGGGCCGGACGGCGTCGATATCTCCCACGTGGTGCTGGAGCATTTCGACGGCGACACCTGGCGGCCGTTCGACAGCGGCGATTCGGTGCCGGTGGTGGAGCCGGGCGATGCCCTGCTGGTGCGGGTGATCGCCATCGATTCGCGCGGGCGGGCGGTGCGGCGCAGCCTCATCCAGGCGCATTTCCAGATGGGCGAGATCGTCAATCCCATCGGCGGGGACGAGCCGGACATACCGCAGCCCGCGGAAGCCGAGCCCGTAGAATCGGAGCCCGTGGAACCCGAACCCGCGGAACTCGAACCCGAGGTGGTGGACGAGCCGCCGCCGGAGGACGTGTTCATCAGCGGCATGCTGTCCACCGGCGCGCAGCAGGCGCAGGCCGAGCCGGAATTGGCCCTGGAAGACATCCCGCTGGAGGAAACCCTGCCGGAACCGCTGCCGGCCGCCGGCGAAGCGGGGCCCGACGATGAGCTGGTGGCGGTGGTGCGCAGGATCGCCCCGGGGGCCGGCGATGGCGTGCTGGTGGAACTGGACGTGCCGTTGGCCGCCGTGCCGGAGGCGGCGCAGCGCTGCCTGATCCGCCTGGTCGACTCCGCCGCGCCGGACGAGCCGCCGCCGCTGGCCCTGCTGCCGGAACAGGTGTGCGTGCACGATGGCGAAGACTGGCTGCCGCTGGCCGAGGACCACACCGCGGAGGTGCCGGCCGGCAACCGTTATGTGCGGGTGCGGGTGATCGATGCCGATCCCGAACTGGTGCGCCAGTTGACCAACCCGGAAGGCCTGGTGCTGGTGGCCGACCCGGTGGACGAGGACGAGCTGATGCTGTCCCAGCCGCTGGCCGATCAGGTGGCCGGCCTGAACGGTGCCGCGGACGACGACGTGCTGGTGCTCGACACGCCGGTGACCGACGACACCGAAGTGGTGGTGGATGTGGACGAGGCCATGCCACCGCTGATGATCGGCCCGGCCCTGGTGGCCGGCGAAACCATGTCGCTGGACGCTGCGGCGGCCGGCGAAGACAGCGAAGGTGCCGCCGAGGCGGGCGACGAACCGGCCGACGAGATGTCGGCGGAAGCCATCGCCAGGGCGGTGTCGGCGGTATCCCTGGAGAAGGCTGCGGACGACGAGCCGGAGGTGCCCTTCGGCCTGCTGCCGGTGCCGGCGGAAGGCGACATCGTCTCCGCCTCCGCCCACGCGCCCGACGCCGAGGGTGAGGAGGAGGACGGGGCGTCCACCATCGTCATCGCCGCCAACGCGCCCGACATCCTCTACGCCGAAGACGATCTCGACGACCGCATGGGGCTGCGCAGCACCTCAAGCCTGTTTGAGGATTTCGGCGATCCCTGGCTCGACATCACCCTGACGCCGGAAGAACTGACCCTGGCTTCGCCCGAAGCCGGGGTGGCGCTGCCCGCCGATGGCGGCCCGGCCACGGCCGGCGAGGTGCGGGCGAGGACGGCCATCGCGCTGGTGTTCAACATCGACATGTCCGGCTCCATGGCCTGGAGCTTCGACGGTACCGAGCGGCCGGCGCTGCTGGAGGCCCGTTCGCGCCTCGGCACCGTGGTGCAGGCGATCAAGGACCTGTTGCAGGCGTTCGTGGACGACGGCTTCTCCTCGATCACCCGGGTGCGCTTCCAGCCCTTCACCGACACCTTCTCCGAAGGCGACGCCCGCACCTTCGAGACCCTGTCGGACCTCGACGCGGTGGGCGACTATCTGGACAGCATCGTCGCCGGCGGCTTCACCCGCTACGAGCCGGTGCTGCAGGCCACCGCCCTGTGGCTGGGCGATCCGCGCAACCGGGCGGCCCACAACATCGTCTACCTGCTGAGCGACGGTTCCGATGCCACCGGTTTCGATCCCATCGGCGGCGGCGTGCGGGAGGTCTACCAGGGCTACAACGCACCGGGCCGCCCGAGCCTGCGGATCTACGCCTACGGCCTCGGCCAGGGCTCCGACGACCTGGAACCCGAACAGATGGGCGAGCTGTTCCAGCCGGCCGACGCCAAGGATCCGCTGTTGCCCACCTCCGGCGGCATGGATGTGGAAAGCCAGCTCATCCGCGTGACCGCGGGGGCCAACCTGTTCGCCGTGCTGGTGGAAACGGTGCCGATCCTCGATCCGGCGGACGTCGGGGCGCTCGATACCGGCAGCTACGCGGGCGACGCGGCGGATCATCCCCCGGCGATCCTATTGCCGCCGGACGACTTCGGCGCGGCGGAGGATGAGGACGAGGCACTGCCGCCCGACCTGTCCGGCGCGGGCGATGACGAGGTGGCCCGGCGGATGGAGGATCTGCGCCGCCGCATGGACGACGACCTGGGCGATGCGCCGCCGCTGGCGGCAGCCGCGCCGGGCGGGGCGATCTCGCTGCATGGTCCGCGCGCGGAGTCGGACGATTTCGATCCCTATGCCCCGCCGCCGGCCATGGTCCGGCACGCGGCGGAGCCTGACGATTTCGACCCGTATGCGCCGCCGCCACCGCTGCCGCCGGACGATGCAGGGCTGGAAGACGGGCCGCCGGAACCGGGTGGCCGCGAGGTGTCCGGCCTGGAGGGCCTGAGCGAACGGCTGAGCCACCGCCAGGCACCGTCGGCAGCGGCAGCGGCAGCGGCAGCGGCAGCGCCGGCCCAGCCCACCATCCGCGCCGCGGCCCCACCGTCCCCTCCGGGGCCCGCGCCGACCACGGCGGGCGGCGGCCGGGTGTTCGCCTGGAACCGCGACCAGGTGGGCACCGCCCTGCGCCCCGCCATCGAGGTGATTTCCGATTTCCACATCGGCGATCGCGCACTCGTCAAAGATGCCGACGTCATCAATCTTGGCCAGCTCGTCCCCAAGGGAGTGGCCAACGACTCCCTGGATATCGACCAGTATGTCCGCATCGGCTTTGTCGGAAGCGACTTGGAGATCCAAGTCGATGTCGATGGCGCACGCGATGGCTTCCAGCCACAACTGATCGTTGTCTTGCCAGATAGGGCGCTCGGCCGCTCTCACGACAGTGGCCCGAGCATCCTGCGGCAGATGATCGGCGACGGCAACTTGACGGTCGAACGGGGCAACTGACCCCGGCTACCCGCCCCTAGGGGCCTTCGGGCGGTATCTCGGACCGTCTGTGACCTACGCCCCCTAACTTTCACATGGGTTGTGGTTGCACTGGGCGCTTAGCTCTCTAAACTGATGGCCGAGGCCGCAGGGAGAGGGCGGGGATACATGGACGTAATCGAAACCGATATTGCGATTGTCGGCGCCGGCGGCGCGGGTCTGCGCGCGGCGATCGCGGTCGCCGAAGCCGATCCCAAGCTGCGGGTCGCGCTGATCTCCAAGGTCTATCCCATGCGCAGCCATACCTGCGCAGCGGAAGGCGGAGCGGCCGGGGTGGCGCGCGACAACGACACGCTCGACAACCATTTCAACGATACCGTGGGCGGCGGCGACTGGCTGACCGACCAGGACGCGGTGGAAGAGTTCGTCGTCGAAGCCCCCATACAGCTCACCCGCATCGAGCAGTGGGGCTGCCCGTGGAGCCGCACGCCTGACGGCAAGGTTGCAGTGCGCCCCTTCGGCGGCATGAAGATCGAGCGGACGTGGTACGCCGCGGACAAGACCGGCTTCCACATCCTGCACACGCTGTTCCAGACCTCCCTGAAATACCCCTCGATCCAGCGCTTCGACGAGTACTACTCCACCGATCTGATGGTGGAGGACGGCGTCTGCCGCGGCGTTACGGCGATCGAGATCCGCACCGGCAAGGTGACGCTGTTCAAGGCCCGCGCGGTGATCATCTGCACCGGCGGCGGCGGCCGCATCTTCCCCTTCACCACCAACGGCGCCATCAAGACCGGCGACGGCATGGCCATGGCCTACCGGGCCGGCGTGCCGCTGAAGGACATGGAGTTCGTGCAGTACCACCCCACGGGGCTGCCCGGCACCGGCATCCTGCTCACGGAAGGCTGCCGCGGCGAAGGCGGGGTGCTGCGCAACAAGGACGGCCGGCGCTACCTGGAAGACTACGGGCTGGGCCCGGCCGATCCGTGGCCGCGCAAGAAGGCCATGGAGCTGGGGCCGCGCGATCGCCTCAGCCAGGCCTTCTGGCACGAGCAGAAGAAGGGCAACACGATCGACACCAAGTGGGGCCCCTGCATCCACCTGGACATGACGGCGCTCGGCGAAGCCCTGATCAGCGAACGCCTGCCTTTCGTGCGCGACCTGGCGAAGAGCTATCTCGGCATCGACATGGTGACCGACCCGGTGCCGGTGCGCCCGGTGGTGCACTACATGATGGGCGGCATCCACACCGATAAGCATGGCGCCACGCCGATGCCCGGCCTCTATGCCGCCGGCGAATGCGCCTGCGTGTCGATCAACGGCGCCAACCGGCTGGGTTCCAACTCGCTCACCGAACTGCTGGTGTTCGGCGCCCGCGCCGGCCAGGCGGCGGTGGCCCAGATCGCCGGCAGCATAGCGCCGGCCGATTCCGCCGGTGTCGAGCGCCAGGCGGCCGATGCCGAAAAGCGGGTGGAAGCCCTGCTGTCCGGCGGCTCCGGCACGGAAAGCGTGGCCGGCCTGCGCAACGAGATGCTGCACATCATGGAAGAAGGGGCCGGCATCTACCGCGACGAAGCCAGCCTGAAGAAGACCGTGGAGGTGGTGGACACCCTGCGCCAGCGGCTGCCCTCGGCTGAGCTGAAGGACAAGAGCCGGGTGTTCAACACGGCTCTGGTGCAGGCGCTGGAGCTGCAGTCGATGATCCACATCGCCGAAGCCCTGGCCCATTCGGCCCTGCTGCGCACCGAAAGCCGCGGCTCCCACCAGCGCCTCGACTACGAGAAGCGCGACGACGAGAAGTTCCTCTGCCATTCGATGGCCCATTACGATCCCAAGGGACCGCCGAAGATCGATTACCTCGACGTCATCATCACCAAATCCCAACCGGCTGAACGCCTTTACGGCGCGGCGGCGGAAGCCGCCGAGGCCGCCAAGAAGGCCGCCCAATCGGCTGCGGAATAGCTCCTCAGTCACCCCATCTTCGCGCAGTCGGCCGCTGGCGAGCGGCTGGAAGGCCAGAAACGAGGACACGGCATGGTGGACCGCCAGATCGAATTCAAGATCCTGCGCTACGATCCGGACAGCGACGAGGCTCCCCACTGGCAGAGCTACTCCGTGCCCTGCGATCCGGACTGGGTGGTGCTGGATGCCATCAACTGGATCAAGGACAACGTCGACGAGAGCCTGAGCTACCGGTGGTCCTGCCATATGGCGGTATGCGGCAGTTGCGGCATGATGGTGAACGGCGAGCCGACCCTCTCGTGCAAGGCGTTCCTGCGCGACTACCCGGACAGCATCGAGGTGGAAGCGCTGAACAACTTCCCCATCGAGCGCGACCTGGTGGTGGTGCTGGACCGCTTCATGGAAAACCTCGCCAAGGTGAAGCCGTACATCATCCCCAAGGAAGAGCGTACGCCTGAGGATGGCACGTACACCCAGACGCCCGCGCAGCTGAAGGCGTTCAAGCAGTACAGCATGTGCATCAACTGCACGCTGTGCTATGCGGCCTGCCCGCAGGTGGGGCTGGAGGACGGCTTCCTCGGCCCGGCGGCGCTGGCGCTGGCCCATCGCTACAACCTGGACAGCCGCGACGTCGGCCGCTCGGCCCGCGAGGACGTGCTGACCGAACATGACGGCGTGTGGGCCTGCAGCTTCGTCGGCGCCTGCTCCCAGGTCTGCCCGAAGGACGTGGATCCGGCTGCCGCCATCCAGCAGGCCAAGATCGCCAGCACCATCGACTACTTCGTGGAACGCCTGCTGCCGGGGAGGTCGCGATGAGCCGCAGACCCTATATGCGCCCAGTCTCGCGGACGGGCTGGTGGACGACCCAGAAGCGCTACACCGAATATATGGCGCGCGAAGTCACCTGCGTGTTCATCGGTGCGTACACCGTACTTCTGGTGTGGGGGCTGATGCGCCTGAGCCAGGGGCAGGAAGCCTGGGATACCTTCGTGGCCGGCATCACCGGACCCATCGGCATCCTCTTCCACCTCGTCTGCCTGGCCTTCGCCTTCTACAACACGGTCACCTGGTTCCAGGTGACGCCCAAGGCCATGCCCTTGATGTTCAAGGGCAAGCGGGTGCCGGGTAACGTCATCGTCGGCGGCCACTGGGCCGCCTGGGCCGGGGTCACCCTGGTCGTGCTCATCGTCGCGGGAATCTGAGGGGACTCCGAGCCATGACCATCAGAAGCCACAAGCCCATCGTCTGGGGCCTGTTCGCCGGCGGCGGCACGGTTGCGGCCTTCCTCGCGCCGGTGCTCATGGTCGTCACCGGGTTCATGCCGCTGGTGTTCGGCGACGTGCTGTCCTACGAGCGGATGCAGGCCTTCGTCGGCAACTGGCTGATCAAACTGATCCTTCTCGGTGTGATCACCATGCTGATCTGGCACTGCGCCCACCGCCTGCGGGTGACGGTGCACGACTTCGGGTTGCGCGCCGATTTGGCCGTCGCCGTCGTCGCCTACGGCTTCGCCGGGCTGATCACCCTGTTGACGATCATCTTTTTGGTGCAAATCTAAGTGGTGGCGGCGAACACCGGCAAACCCCATCAGGGGCGGGCGGCGGTTCGGCCCGCAACAACTCGGACGGAGGGCTGACCGACCCATGCCGGCGCACCGCCTACATCGCGACCTGCCGTATTCGCCCGACCAGCTGTTCCAATTGGTGGCGGATGTGGAGCGCTACCCGGACTTCGTGCCCTGGTGGGCGGCCGCCCGCGTGCGGCGGCGGGAGGGCGACCGCGTCTACTACACCGACCAGGTGATCCGCATGGGGCCGATGACCCAGCGCTTCACCTCGCGCACCGAAATGGAGCCGTCCCACAAGATCCATGTCTCGGCCACCGAGAAGCCGTTCGACCGGCTGGCGATCGACTGGGCCTTCTCCCCCTCGGCGGCCGGCTGCGCGGTCGACCTTTCGTTGGAATTCCTCTTTAAATCCGCAACGTTAGCGCGCATGTTGGCGTTGGTCTCAGGTGAGGCCGCGCACACCCTCATGAAGGCGTTCGAACATCGGGCGCACAGTCTCTTCGGTACTCCCCAGCTCGGCCTCGACGGTATCGGACACGCGCATTGATGGATGATGCACATCCCACGGACCTCGCCGGCCATGACCCCGTCGTCGCCGGATGGAGGCGGCCGGCCGCTGACCCCATGGTCGGTGTCGGCCGCCCGGAAGAGGCGCCGGCACCGGCCGTACCGCTGCCGGACTATCTGCAGAACACGTACGCCTGGGCCTACCTGAACCCGGTCAGCCGGGCGATCTTCGATCATCCCTGGGTTGTTTCGGCGATCCTGTGGGGCAACGCCAACCGGCTGATGACGGCGGCGATGGATGAGCTTCGCCCCGGCCAGTCGGTGCTGCAAACGGCCTGCGTCTACGGCAATTTCTCCCAGCGCCTGGCGCGCCGCGTCGGCGCCGATGGCCGGCTGGAGGTGATCGACGTGGCGCCGATCCAGGTGCGCCATGCGCGGCGCAAGCTGCAAAGCATGCCGCAGGCGCGGGTGCGCCTGGCCGATGCGGCCGATCTCGGCCCCCAGTGCTACGACGCCATCTGCTGCTTCTTCCTGATCCACGAAGTGCCGATGGACTACAAGCGCCAGATCATCGCCGGGCTGCTGGAGCGCGTGCGCCCGGGCGGCAAGGTGGTGTTCGTGGACTACCACCGGCCGAAGCGGCTGCATCCGCTGCGCCCGGTGATGCGGCTGGTGTTCGCGCTGCTGGAGCCCTTCGCCACGGAGATCTGGAACCACGAGCTGAGCGAACTGGCGCCGGAGCGCCACGACATCTCGTGGTCCAAGAAGGTCTATTTCGGCGGCCTCTACCAGAAAGTGGTGGCCCGCCGCGCCGGCTAGGGCGGGCCTGGCCTCTCCCTAGTCCGTGGCGGGCAGCTCCCGCGGTGGGCTGATGCGCAGCAGGGCGTAGGTGATTTCCACCTGGATGCCGAAGTTGGGCACCGCCACCTCGGCCAGCCGCACCCGCAGATCGTCCACATAGACCGAGAGCGGCTCCACCATCGGCCGGCGCTCGGCAAACAGCGGCTGGCTGGTGACGATGGCGGTCACCAGGGTTTCCCGCTCCGGCCCGTCGGCGGTCAGCGGCAGGCCGAGCCGGCCCGGCGCCAGGGTGAGCGACTGGTTGGCCGGCCAGCCGTCGATGCCGAAATCGGTGCCCTGCATCAGGTGCACCACGCGGTCGCCGCTCTCGTACCAATCGACCTGGATGAAGGCGCGGAAGTCGACGCCGCCGATGGTCAGCGCCACCTGATCGCCGGGGGCCGCCGCCAGGTTGGCGGACTGCACCGCCTCGCCCAGACTGTCGGGGGCGGGGGACTGGCGGCGCAGCAGCGGGCCCAGCACCTGTTCCACCACGACGCAGAGCGGTTCGCCCACCATTTGCAGGCGGCTGTCGTCCACCCAGTCGACCCCCGGCATGTCGCCGAGCCGGGACACCAGATCCTGCAAATCGGTGCGGTCGCGCAGGTGGCCGCTCAGCTCCAGCACGCCGGTGCCGGCATCCACATGGGCGGCCAGCCGCGCGCAGGGCACGCCTTCCAGCGCCTGGGCAAGCTCCGAAGCCATCTCCTCCATCGGGTCGTGCACCGGCAGCAGTTCCGTGGGCGGCAGGGACGCCACTTGCAGGGGATCGGACACCAGGATGTCGGGGGGCGCAGCGGGATCGCTGACGATCACGGTATCGGTGGCGGCCGTGACGATGGGATCGGGCACCGGCAGGGCGGCATCGGTGATCACCGTGGGGGAGGCCGCGGCTTCCAGAACGGGCGTCAGCGGCGGCACCCCGGCATCGCCGATCGGCAGCGGGGCGTCCGGGGCGACGGTGGCAGGAGCCTCAACCTCGGCCAGCGGGTCGATGGCGGTGGGTGCCGCCGCTTCGGGGTTGGCGGTATCCGGCGCCAGGGGTGGCGGAGCGGTTTCGCCCGGCGGTGCGGCGGCATCGGCGATCTGCGTGATGGCCTGGATGTCGGGCGGCGGCTCGCCGTTCAGGGGCGGCACCACCTCCGGCAGTTCCGGCGGGGGTGGCGGTGCGGTTTCGCCGGATGGCGCCAGCACATCGGCAATCTCGGTCGGTGCTGCGGCATCGGGGGCGGGCGGCGGCGGTTCCCCGGTCAGCGGCGGCGGCAACTCCGGCGTTTCGGTGAGGGCGGGGGGCAGCACGCCGGTTACCGTTTCGCTGGGCACCGGCAGGGGCACCGGGTCCACCGCCGTCGGGGTGGAGACATCGGGTGCCGGCGGCGGCACGGCCTCTGCGGTGGCGACCGGCTGGGCGAGGTCGACCGTGGAGGGTTCGGCCGTGGGCGGCACCGGGGTGGCGTCCGGCACGGCCTCGACGGGCTCCACGGCGCCCACGGTCAGTTCCGGCGGATTGGCTGGGGCGAGGGACGGCGGCTCGATGGCGGCGGGGGCGGGGGCCGCCGCGTCGGGCGCCTCCGCTGCCACGGTTTGCTCTGCGGCTTCCGGGGTGGCGGCGGCTAGCACCTCGGCCTCCGCGGTCGCCGCGGGCGGCGCTTCGCCGGCGATGGGCTCGACGGCAGCTTCCGGTGCCGGCGGTTCGGCCACATCCGGCTCCACCGCTGCCTCGGCCAGGGTGTCCGCCGGTGCCGCGGCGGCCACGGTTTCCGGTACGGCGTCCTCCACCATCTCCGGGCTGCCGAACACCGAGGAGGTCAGTTCCGGGCGCAGCATGGCCAGATCGAAGGTGGGGGGGCCGGCCGGCTGGGCGGCCTGCTGGGACGAGCCGACGGCGAACAGCAGGTAGGCCGCCAGCCCGCCATGGACGACAAGCGATGCCAGCATGCCGCCGGCGCGCCGCCGCAAGCCCGCATCGGCGGGACGTTCGGTGTCCTCGCGCGCTGCCGTCAGCGGCCGCCGCTTGCGGCTGGTCTGTTGATTGGCCGTCTTCCCGTCGTCTGCGGGAGCGGGAGCGGCGGGGCGACGCGAGGCGATGAGCGGGCGCTTGGCGGGTTTGGCCGGCGAGCCATCGCCGGGCGGCGCCACGGGATCACGCGCTGCGGTCAGTACCGGCTTCGCCCGATCCCGTTCCGGCATGCCGGGCTACTCGACGCCCAGGATCTCCCGCGGCGTCCCCCCGACCGGCAGGCTCGCCCCAGGGCCGATCTGGACCGCCTGGTAGTTGCCCGAGATGTCGACGTAGTAGACCTGTACCGCCCGGGAGGTGTTCAGGTTCTCGATCTCCGTGGCGGCCACGCCTTCGGCCACGCCCCGGCGCACACGCAGCTGATCGGCGAAATCGGCGAAGTTGTCGACGAAGGCCGCCTCGGCCTGCCACCGCTCCACCTCGGGCAGTGGCGCGTTGGGCCACAGCGCTTCGGCCGGCGACGGTTCGGGCACCAGTTCGCAGGCGCCAAGCGCTGCGGATGCCGCCACCAGGGCCGGCGCCAGGCGGCTGGCCCTTAAATGGGGCCTGGGGCGTGTTTGGGTGGCCGTCATCTGTCGTCTCCCGGCTCGCTTACCAGCCGGAACCGGCGCGGATTGGCCAGCACGGCACATGCCACCGTCCGTTCCTCGGTCAGCGACAACGCTCGGATCTTCGCATGGGGAACGTTCATCCCGTCAACGGTGACGGAGGTGACTTCCCACAGCAGCCAATCGGCCTCTCGGCTGCGGTAACGCTGGCCAATCTCCACTGGCCTCCGACGCATCTCAGTCCGTCCTCTCGGCATAGGGGAGGGTAGTCGCGCTACGCATCCGAACCTCTCGGCAAACATGGCGCGCCACCTGGGCGGTTCCAAGGCAGAATGGATCCACTACACCAGAAACCGGCGGCACGGCCTTCAACGGCCTGCTTAAGGGTTTAGCACAGGGGATCGCGGCAAGACACGGTCGCCAAACGCAGAACGGCCCCGCCGACCGATGGGTCGACGGGGCCGCGTTTGGCTGAATGGCCGCCGCAGCGGCCGCGATCAGCAGGAGTAGTACATCGCGAATTCGCAGGGATGCGGCGACTGCTCGAAGGTGTTCACCTCTTCCCACTTCAGGTCGATGTAGCCTTCCAGCATGTCCTTGGTGAAGACGTCGCCCTTCATCAGGAACTCGCAATCGGCTTCCAGCGCCATCAGCGCCTCGCGCAGCGAGCCGCAGACGGTGGGGATGCCGGCCAGCTCGTCCGGCGGCAGGTCGTACAGGTTCTTGTCCATCGGGTCGCCCGGATGGATCTTGTTTTGGATGCCGTCCAGGCCGGCCATCAGCATGGCCGAGTAGGCCAGGTACGGATTGGCCGTGCTGTCCGGGAACCGCACTTCAACGCGCTTGCCCTTGGGCGAGGACGAGAAGGGGATACGGCAGGACGCCGAGCGGTTGCGCGCCGAATAGGCCAGCAGCACCGGCGCCTCGTAACCCGGCACCAGGCGCTTGTAGCTGTTGGTGGACGGGTTGGTGAAGGCGTTCAGCGCCTTGGCGTGCTTGATGATGCCGCCGATGTAGTAGAGCGCCGTGTCCGACAGGTCGGCATAGCCCGAACCCGCGAAGGTCGGCTGGCCGTCCTTCCAGATCGACTGGTGGACGTGCTGGCCCGACCCGTTGTCGCCGAACACCGGCTTGGGCATGAAGGTCGCCGTCTTGCCGTAGGCGTGGGCCACCATGTGCACGCAGTACTTATAGATCTGCATGTGGTCGGCGGTGGTGACGAGGGTGCCGAACTTGGTGCCCAGCTCGTGCTGGGAGGGCGCCACCTCGTGGTGGTGCTTTTCGATCACCACGCCCATGTCGCCCATGGTGCTCAGCATCTCGGCGCGCAGGTCGCCGCAGCTATCCACCGGCGGCACCGGGAAGTAGCCGCCCTTGATGGCCGGCCGGTGGCCGATATTGCCGTCGGTGTATTCGCGGCCGGAGTTGTACGGGCCTTCCTCGCTGTCGAGGTGGTAGTACGACTCGTGCATGTCCACCTTGTAGCGGACGTCGTCGAACACGAAGAACTCGGCTTCCGGACCGAACACCGCGGTGTCGCCGACGCCGATGGAGGCCATGTATTCCTGCGCCGTCTTGGCGATGCCGCGGGGGCAACGGTTGTAGCGCTGGCCGGTGGACGGCTCGTGCACGTCGCAGAACACGATCAGCGACGGCTGGGCAGCGAAGGGATCCATGACGGCGCTGCTGGCGTCCAGCATCAGCGTCATGTCGCTGTCGTTGATGGCCTTCCAGCCGGCGATCGACGAACCGTCGAACATGATGCCGTCGACGAAGGCATCCTCATCGATGGTGCTGACGGTCTGGGCGGTATGCTGCCACTTGCCGCGCGGGTCGGTGAAACGCAGGTCGACGTACTTGACGTCCTTGTCCTTGATCATCTTAAGGACGTTATCAATGACCTCTGACATTCTTCCTCACTCGGTTCTTGTTGGATTGTGCCTGTGTCTGAAGGCGGGTCCAGCGCCATGCGGGCGTCAGATCGCCTCCACCCCCTTTTCGCCCGTGCGGATGCGGATCACTTCCTCGATCGGAGACACGAAGATCTTGCCGTCGCCGATCCGCCCGGTCTGAGCCGCCTGCTGGATTGCCTCCACGGCGCGTTCGACCAGGCCATCGTCCATCACGACCTCGACCTTCACCTTGGGCAGGAAGTCGACGACGTATTCAGCGCCCCGATACAGCTCGGTGTGCCCTTTCTGTCGGCCGAACCCCTTGGCTTCAGTTACGGTGATCCCCTTGATGCCGACGTCGTGGAGGGCTTCCTTCACCTCGTCGAGCTTGAAGGGCTTTATGATCGCTTCGAGTTTCTTCATGGGTGTTTTGCAGGACCTCCCGGACAATTGCCCACGCCGGCGGACCTGCAGTCGGCCAGCGCATGGCCGGACCAAAGCACGGCGCGTGCCAACCGGCGGTAGGTGCGTCGGCCCCTGTGCGGCAGCCGGTGCCCGGCGAAACTGCACAGATCCTGCGCGGTCGCCAGCGCATGGCGAACCGGCAATTGCACAAAGTTTAGGCAGATTTTGGGTGGGGCGACCGCCTGTTTATGCGGCGCCGCTGACCGCCTCGGTGGCCAGGAACGCGGCCATGCGGCCGATGCCGTCCTCCAATGCCGCCAGGTCGGCAGCGTAGCTGAGGCGCAGATAGCCGGCCCCCGCTGCCCCGAAGCTGGTGCCCGAAATCAAGGCCACACCGGCTTCGGTGAGGAGGCGGTCCTGCAGCACACCGGCATCGATGCCGGTGCCGGTGACGTTGGGGAAGGCATAGAAGGCGCCATGGGGTTCCGGGCAGTGCACGCCGGGCAGCGCGTTCAGCCGGTCCAGCACCATGCGGCGGCGTTCGGCGAAGGCCGCCACCATGGTGGCCACGGCATCCTGCGGGCCTTCCAGGGCGGCGATGCCGGCAAACTGGGTGGGGGCGTTGACGCAGGAATGGCTGTTGACGCACAGGCGGATCGCCGCCTCCACCAGCTCCTGCGGCCACACCGCGTAGCCCAGGCGCCAGCCGGTCATGGCATAGGTCTTTGACCAGCCGTCGAGCAGGATCACCCGGTCGGCCACCTCCGGGAACGACAGAAGCGACACATGGGCAGCCCCGCCATAGGTCATCTGGCCGTAGATCTCGTCCGACAGGATGGCCGCCTTGGGATAGTCCGCCAGCAGGCGGGCGATGCGCGCCAGCTCCTCGGCCGGCGTCAGCGCCCCCAGCGGGTTGGACGGCGTGTTGAGGATGACCAGCCGGGTCTTGTCGCTCATCACCCGGGCGAGGCCGTCGGCGGTCATGGCGAAGCCGTCCTCCTCCCGCAGCACCATGGGCACCGCGGTGGCGCCGGTGAAGGCGGCGGCCGACCGGTAGATGGGGAAGCCGGGATCGGGATAGACGATCTCCACCCCCGGATGGCCGAGGGCGAGGCAGGCAAACCAGATGGTCACCTTGCCGCCGGGCACGCAGACGATGCGGCCGGGATCCACCTCCAGCCCCAAACGGCGGTGCAGGTCCGCCGCCACGGCGGCACGCAGGGGCAGGATGCCGGGGGCCGGCGTGTAGCCGTGGTGGCCATCGCGCAGCGCCTTGATGGCGGCTTCCACGATGTGGTCGGCGGTGCGGAAATCCGGCTGGCCGATCCCCAGATTGACGATGGAGCGCCCCTCGGCCGCCAGCGCATTGGCCCGCGCCAGCACGTCGAACGCGGTTTCGGTGCCGAGCGATCGGGCGGTGGGGGCCAGGTCCAGCATCGAAGGCTCCGTGGTTGGGGGTGTGCATCATGGCCGAAGCGGTGCGGCCGCGCATGCATGTTGTGGGCGCGCATCTAGCGGTAGCACCGCGGCCTTGACGGCCAAGGGTGGGATCGCCCATACGATGCGGCCTCTCTGTGGCGATCGTAGCTCAGTTGGTAGAGCGCTCGGTTGTGGTCCGAGTGGGCGTGGGTTCGAGTCCCATCGATCGCCCCAGTTTCCCCCCGACATCCGGCGGACGAAACGCGCCGGTTTGCGAGTGTCGGGAGTCTAAGGACAGGGCGCGGCATGTTTCGCACCAATCCCCTGAAGGCCAAGCTGGCGCGCGGCGAACCGACGCTCGGCGCCTGGTCCACCTGGACCCATGCTGCATCGATCGAGCTGATGGCGATGGCCGGGTACGACGCCATCATCATCGACCACGAACACGGGCTCGGCGGCCTGGCGGAAACCCAGTCCTGCCTGCAGGCGCTCAGCGCCCACCCCACCGCCGGGCTGGTGCGCATCCCGTCGGCCGATCCGATCTACATCAAGCGGATCCTCGATATCGGCGTGGAAGGCATCATGGTGCCGGGGGTGGAGGACGCGGAAACGGCGCGGGCCATGGTGGCCGCCTGCCGCTACCCGCCCCACGGCACCCGCGGCTCGGCCTACGGCATCGCGCGCGCCTCCAACTACGGCCTGGCGGCGGAGCGCTATCGCGACACCAGTGCCGCGGAGCTGCTGATCATCGCCCAGATCGAAAGCGTCGCCGGCGTGCTGGCGGTGGACGAAATCGCCGCAGTGGACGGCATCGACATGCTGTTCGTCGGCCCCTTCGACCTGTCGGGCAGCCTCGGCAAGCTGGGCCGCTTCGATGACCGGGAGGTGCGCGACACCATCGCCAAGGCCGAAGCGGCGATCCGGGATCGCGATGACGTGTGGTTCGGCGCCCTGCCGTCGCTCGACCGTTCGGCGGCCGACATGGTGGCCGAAGGCGTGCAGTTCGTCGCCAACCGGTCGGACGGCACGCTGATGCGCGATGCCGCGGTGGCCGATGTGGGCGACTTCCGCACCGCGCTGAAGGGGATGGCGCCGCGGTGAGCGGCGGGCGGCATGGCGCCGCCGACGACGGCTCCGCCCCGGCCGACTGGGGCGGCGGCCTGGAGATCCTGACCACCGGCGAGATGGGGGAGGCCGACCGGCGCACCATCGCCGGCGGTACCCCCGGCATTCACCTGATGGAACGCGCCGGGCTCGCCATCGCCGAAGCGGTGGCGACGCGCTGGACGGTGCGGCCGGTCACCGTTCTCTGCGGTCCCGGCAACAATGGCGGCGACGGCTATGTGGCGGCCCGCCGGCTGGCCGACTGGGGCTGGCCGGTAACCCTGGCCCAGCTCGGCGATCCGGCCCGGCTGCAGGGCGATGCCGCCATCGCCGCGGCGCGCTGGACGGGGCCGGTGGAGGCGGACGGCATCGCCGCGCTGGCCGGCGCCGGCCTGGCGATCGACGCGCTGTTCGGCGCGGGGCTGGCGCGGCCGCTCGACGGCCGGGCGGCGGACTGGGTGCGCGCGCTGGCCGACTCGGGGCTCCCGGTGGTGGCCGTGGACATGCCGTCCGGCGTCGACGGCGACAGCGGCGCGGTGAAGGGCGTTGCCTGTGCCGCCGCCCTCACTGTCACCTTCGCCAGGCGCAAGATCGGCCATGTGATCGGCGAGGGGCTGATGCTGTCCGGCCCCGTTGTGGTGGCCGATATCGGCATCCCCGACGCCGTGGTGGCCAGTGTGGCTGGGCCGATCCGCCTCAACGATCCGGCCCTGTGGCGGGCCTGGCTGCCGCAGCGCCGCCGCAGCGATCACAAATACAGCCGCGGCCACCTGCTGCTGCATGCCGGGGCCATGGCGGGTGCGGCCGTTCTGGCGGCCAGTGCGGCGCGCCGGGTGGGGGCGGGGCTGGTGACGGTGCTGACCGACGCCGAGCGCACCGCGTCCGCCCTGGTCAGCTACGCGCCCGGCACCATCGTGGCGGCCGAAGCGCGCTGGCCGGAGCTGCTGGCCGACCCCCGCATGAGCCCGGTGCTGATCGGCCCCGGCGCCGGCCGCAGCGAAGCAACACGGACCGCCGTTATCGAGGCCGCCGGCAGCGGCAAGCCGCTGGTGCTGGATGCCGATGCCCTGACCGTGTTCCAGGGGGAGGGGGAGGCGCTGTTCGGCCTGGTCGACGCCGACGACGTGCTGACCCCCCATGCCGGGGAGTTCGACCGCCTGTTCGGCCGCCCGGATGCGGGTGCTGCCGGGGCCGACAAGATCGCCCGCACCCGTGCCGCAGCCGCCCTGGCCGGTGCCGTGGTGCTGCACAAGGGGCCCGATACGGTGATCGCCGCAGCCGATGGCCGCGTGGTGGTGGAAACCTCCGGTCCGCCCAGCCTGGCCACCGCCGGATCGGGCGATGTGCTGGCCGGCATCATCGCCGGGTTAATATCGCAGGGCATGGCACCGTTTTCGGCGGCGGCCGCGGCGGCCCGCCTCCATGCCGTCGCGGCGCGCAACTGCGTGAAAAATCTGGTCGCTGAGGACCTTGTCACTGCGTTGGGCGACATTGATTCACAAATAGTTCACTAACTTTTGGTAACGTCAGCGTCGGTTGATGCGGAGCCACCTGTGTTCCGCGGCGGTCCGGTTTCTGTGCTGAGGGGCAGCCATGTTTGGATCGTCCAAGGCAAAGGTGACGCTGGCACCGGGAAGCCGCTTCAAGCGGCGCATCGGCGGCCTGTTCACCGAGCTGGCGGAAGTGCTGTGGGTGAATGAGGAACCCTCCGGGATTCCCCACGTCCACTACGTCGTGCAGCTTCATTACGAGGGCACCGACCTGACGTCGGAAGCCAGCCACGACCGGCGCACCCTGTCGTTGGCCGCCTTCTGCAGCCGCTATCGCGGGGCGGAAGTCGTCTGACCTTAAGCTCGGCCCACTGCGGCCGGCGCTCACCCGTCTTTTTCAGCCTGTCGCGGGCCACACCCGTGTGCTATAGCCCCACCCTCGCGGCTGGACGCAGTGCGTGTGGCGGCCGGACTGTGCGGTTTTCCGGGTAACAGCGCGGGCGTGGCGGAATTGGCAGACGCGCTGGATTTAGGTTCCAGTGGGGAAACCCGTGGGGGTTCGAGTCCCTTCGCCCGCACCAGGCCCGCGCGGTCTGGCCCGGTCTGGGGAGCACGCCGGCCCCCCGCTGGGCGCCGGTTCGTCCGCCAGCGGCGTCGCATCCGCTGCCATGTAGGCCGGCTATCCCGCACCTTTGTTTTTTGCCCTCACTGAAGACCAGTTCATCCATGCAGATCACGGAACTCTCCCAAGACGGCCTGAGCCGCCAGCTTCTCGTCACGGTGCCGGCCGGCACGATCAACGACATGGTCGCCGCCCGCCTGCGGGAAGTGGCCAAGACGGTCAGGCTGCCGGGATTCCGGCCCGGCAAGGTGCCGCTGGCGATCCTGAAACAGCGCTACGGCCGCTCGGTGCTCGGCGAGGTGGTGGAAAACGCCGTCGAGGAAACCAGCCAGAAGGCGGTGGCGGAGCAGGGCGTGCGCACGGCCGGCCAGCCCAAGATCGAGCTGGAGAGCTTCGAGGACGGCGGCGATCTCGCCTACAAGCTGTCGTTCGATGTGCTGCCCGAGTTCGAGCTGATCGACTTCTCCGGGCTGAAGGTGGAGCGGGTGAAGCCGCTGATCTCCGAAGAGGAGGTCGACCAGTCGGTGGCGCGGGTGGCCGAAGGCCGCCGCGACTACGAGGCTTTGGAAGAGCCCCGGCCCTCCCAGACGGGCGATCAGGTGGTGATCGACTTCCAGGGCACGGTGGACGGCGAAGCGCGTGACGGCATGGCCGGCACCGACCATCCGCTGGCGCTGGGCTCCGGCCAGTTCATCCCCGGCTTCGAGGACCAGCTCATCGGTGCCGAAGCCGGCAGCCACAAGACCGTCACCGTCACCTTCCCTGAGGGCTATCCGGCCGAAGACCTCGCCGGCAAGGAAGCCGTGTTCGAGGTCGACGTGAAGGAAGTGCGGGCGCCCAAGGCGACCGCGGTGGACGACGCCTTCGCCCAAAGCCTCGGCCTGCCCGACCTGACCACGCTGCGCGACATGGTGCGCGGCCAACTTGAAGGCCGCTATGCCGAAGCCGCCCGCCAGTTGCTGAAGCGCAACGTGCTGGATGCGCTGGCCGAGCACTACAGCTTCGATGCCCCGCCGGGCATGGTGCAGATGGAATTCGATGCCATCTGGAAGCAGGTGGAGAAGGCCCGCGAGGACGGCAGCCTGAGCGCCGATGAGGCGGCCCAGCCCGAAGAGGACCTCAAGGCCGAATACCGCACCATCGCCGAACGGCGGGTGCGCCTCGGCCTGGTGCTGGCAGAGGTCGGTCGCCACCACCATATCGAGGTGGGCCAGGACGAGCTGTCGCGTGCTCTGCAGGCCCAGGCGGCCCGCTATCCGGGACGGGAGAAGGAGGTACTCGAACTCTTCCGCAACAACCCGAACGCGATCGAAAGCCTGCGCGCACCATTGCTTGAGGAGAAGGTGATCGACTTCATCGTGGAGCGGGCGGAAGTCACCGATCGCGAGGTGACGCCGACCGACCTGATGGAAGAGACCGCCCAGAGTCACGATCATGACCACGACCACGACCACGACCACGATCATCACCACCATCATGGCCACGATCACGACCACGATCATGACCATGACCATGACCACGCCGGCCACACCCATGCCGCCGCACCGGCAGATGCGCCGGACGCCGATGCAGCGGCGGCCGATGGCGAACCCGAGACCGAGCCGAAGGACCCCGTGACGGGCGCGTAGCCGCGCCCCCGCCCGCCCGCAGAGAGCCGAGAGATCGATGGCCAACGATATCCATATGAACGCCCTGGTCCCCATGGTCGTGGAGCAGACCAACCGGGGCGAACGCGCCTATGACATCTTCTCGCGCCTGCTGAAGGACCGGATCATCTTCCTCATCGGGCCGATCAACGATTCGGTGGCCAGCCTGGCGGCGGCGCAGCTGCTGTTCCTGGAATCGGAGAACCCGAAGAAGGAAATCGCGCTCTACATCAACTCGCCGGGCGGCATCGTCACCTCCGGGTTGGCGATCTACGACACCATGCAGTACATCCGCCCGGAGGTGTCCACCGTGTGCCTCGGCCAGGCGGCCTCGCTCGGCTCGCTGCTGCTGGCCGCCGGCGCACCGGGCAAGCGCTTTGCCCTGCCCAACAGCCGCATCATGGTGCACCAGCCCTATGGCGGTGCGCAGGGCCAGGCCAGCGACATCGAGATCCAGGCGCGCGAGATCATCAAGATCCGCAAGCGCCTCAACGACATCTATGCCAAGCACACTGGTCAGGATCTCAACGCCATCGAAGCCGCCGTCGAACGCGACACCTTCCTGTCGGCCGACGAGGCGAAGGGCTTTGGCCTGATCGACGAGGTCGTGGAGAGCCGCGACCCGCCCGCCGCCGCCTCCGCACTCGTCGAGGACCATTAGCGGAGCGGCCGTTTCGGCCGACTTGGCAGAGCAGACGCGCGGTTAGCCGCGGCATTCCGCCACTCCGGCCGCAGCCCCCGGGCTGTTGCCACCGCCGCGGGATCTGCGACGAAGAGGTTGCCATCCGGGGTGGCTGGCCTCACTGTATGCGTTTGAGGACTAGGTTGTGTGTGCCCCGGCCGGCGCAAACGCGTTCACCAAATGGCAAGCCGGCCAGCGGATACTGGGGCACTCTACTGAGGTAAGCGGAGCCTTCATGACGAAGTCTAGCGGCAGCGATTCCAAGAACACGCTCTACTGCTCGTTTTGCGGCAAGAGCCAGCACGAGGTTCGCAAGCTGATCGCGGGGCCGACCGTATTCATCTGCGATGAATGCGTCGAGCTGTGCATGGACATCATCCGCGAGGAAAACAAAACCACCCTGGTGAAGAATCGCGACGGGGTGCCGACGCCGCAGGACATCAACAAGATCCTCGACGACTACGTGATCGGCCAGGAATACGCCAAGCGCGTGCTGTCCGTGGCGGTGCACAACCACTACAAGCGGCTGGCCCACGGCCAGAAGAACAGCGAAGTCGAACTGGCGAAGTCGAACATCC